>NZ_LGDB01000211.1:0-61217 GCF_001279655.1 Streptomyces sp. WM6372
CCCCAACATGCCCCGCCAGCGCCCCCCGGAACAGCCCCGCTGACCGGGCCCGCCGGCATGTGAGGGGCCGGGCCGCCCGGTGAGGGGTCGGGGGCCGGCCCCCGACCCGGCCGGGGTCAGCTGAAGATGATCATCGAGCCCTGTCCGAGGCATCGCGTCGCGGCCGCGTGCAGCCCCAGCCACACGTGCCGCTCCCGGGCGAAGGGACTCTCGTCGTACGGAATCGGCCCCGCCGGCTCCTCCAAGGACGTGGGCCGCCCCGGCGCCGCCGGCGCCACCGGCGGATTCCCGGGGTCGATCCCGATCGCCGGCGCCACCACCATCAGCTCGCGCAGCAACCCCTGCGCCGACCCCAGCGGCCCACCCCCGGCCAACAGCTCCTCGTTGGCCAGCGGAAACGCGAAGTCCACCGGCACGTACGCCCCGGCATGGTCGTAGTGCCACACCAGGTGCGACCGCTGCGCCGTCGACTCGAACATCTCCAGCAGCTGCTCGTAGTCCCCGCCCAGCTCGTCCACCGGCGTCACCGGCAGACCGCAGATCTGCAGCAGGTACGCCCGCCGCAGGAAGTGGAGGGCGTCGTAGTCGAAGCCGGCCACGGGGGCCACGTCCCCGCTCAGGCCCGGCATGTACGCGAACACGGGCACCGACGGGAGCCCCGCCTCGCCCAGTGCCTTGTCGTACGAGGCGATCTCTTCCGCGAACGGGTTGTCGGGGCTGTGGCACAGCACGTCGACAAGGGGGACCAGCCACAGGTCACAGGCCACGCGGGCTCCGATCAGTCGATGCCGCCGATCCGGCCAGAGTAGTGCGCCGAACACCCTCCGCGAAGGGCTGCGCAGAACCTGTGGCCGAACCCTTGGCGAACCCGCGGCGCGACCCGGCCCCCATCAGGCACGATCCGCGCCGGAGCCACCGCTACACCTGCCCCGGACCCACCCTCCAGACCCATGCGTCCTCCACCTTCAGCGGCTGCCGGCCCAGCAGCTCGCTGATCATGTCCCGCAGCTCCACCCCCCGGTCCTGGAACGGCAGCACGACCGCGCCCGCCTTCCAGAACTCCAGGTCCTGCCGGGCCTGCTCCCGCCACTGCGGGGTGATCTCCGGCGGCTGCGCCCCGTACCGGACGTCCCGCAGGAGGTTCGAGAGGTGGCGCGGGGTGGCCCCGTAGATGCCGATCCGGTCGGGCCCCCACGGGCCGTTGAAGTACCCACCGGCCAGCCGGAAGCCGAAGTCCGCCTCGACCTGCCAGTGCAGCGCGTCCGCCTGTCCGGGGTCCGGCAGCGGTACCGGAACGAGTGCCTCGCCGTCCTTGACGTAGCCCTTCCAGGCCCCCGAGGTGATGAACGCCGGCACCGGCGCCCGCTCCCGTACGGCCAGCGGCAGCGGCAGCACCGGAATCAGCGCCGCCGCCACCGCGAGCAGACCGAGCGTGCGCAGCTCGCGCGTGCGCATCCGTACGATCCGGTCCAGCGCGAGCGCGAGCAGCACGCCCAGTACGGGGGCGCACACCATCGCCACGCGCCCCTCGATCACCGACTCGAACAGCGGCAGCTTCACCATCAGCCGCCACGGCCCCGGCAGCACGACGTCCGTACGCGGGACGGGCACCCAGGGCCCGAGGGACAGCGCCAGGACCACGGCGCCGGTGATCGCGAGCGCCCGGACGACCCTGCGGCGCCACATCCACACGCAGACGGCCACGCCGAGCGCCAGCAGCGGCCAGCCGTAGAAGGCGTTCTGCTCGGTGGTGTTCAGGGAGAGCCGCCCGGCCGTCTCGGCGTCGCCGAAGAGCGAGCGGGCGGCGTACTCGACCAGGGCGCGCGGGCTGTTCCCGGCGTTGTCCCCGTGGAGCACCGAGTGGTAGCTCTGCGGGCCGAAGAACTGCCAGTACAGCGGGAGGATCAGCAGCGGTACGCAGACGCCGGCGGCGATGACCAGGCCCAGGCCCAGCGGCCGTGCGGCCGCCAGGGCGCGCCGCCGGTCGACCAGCAGGTACGCCAGCGAGAAGACCAGCATGCCGAGCGCGGCGATGAGCAGCGGCTCCTCGCCGAGGAAGATCTGGTACGTCGCGAACAGGCCGAGCAGGACCCCGTCGCGCACGACGTTGCGCCCCTCGCACAGGCGCAGGGCCCGGTCGATGATCAGCGGGAGCATGAACAGGACGACGAAGTTCGGGTGGCCGTTGGCGTGCGAGACCATCGGCGGCGCGAACGCGGCGAGCGCCCCGCCCGCGGCGGCGGCCCAGCGGCTCTGCACGAGGCGGCGGCGGATCAGCCAGTACCAGGTCCAGGCGCTGGCGGCCATGCCGAGCGTGAGGACGAGCGCGAAGGTGACCGTCTCCCCGAACAGGAGCGTGACCGGGATCAGCGGGACGGTCAGGCCGAGCATCGTGGCGTTGGCCATCAGGTTCACGCCGTCGGGCATGCCCTGGGCGGTGGTGAAGAGCGGATTGCGCAGGTGGGTGATGTTGTCGGTGGCGACGCCGACGAACCACTCCCACTGGTTCTGGTCCTGGAGCGCGTCCTTGAGGTAGCGGCCGTCGAGGTCCGCCCACAGTCCGTGGAAGACGTACGCGGAGAGGGCGATGAAGACGGCGGCGACGGCGAGGCCGCCGGCGTTCAGCCGGAACAGTTCCGCCAGCGCGCGGCGGCGGTCGCCGGCGGCGCGGCGGGGGCGTGCCGCCGGGTCCGGGGTGCGGCGCACCGGTACCTCGGCCACCTGCCAGCCCTGGCGGCGCATCCAGCGCAGCACCTCGGCGTCGATGGCCGGGCCGTCGAGGGCGGAGGCGCCGAAGGCGGCCCGCGCCCGGTCCCCGTCGAAGAGGGCGAAGCCGCAGGTGTCGGCGCGGAAGCCCGGTATCCCGGGGACGCCCAGGGCGCGGACCAGGCGGTTTCCCGACCGGCCGAGGGCGGCGGTCGCGCCCTGCTGCTCCTGGTTTCCCTGGCCCTCGTGGCTCTCGTGGCCCTCGTGGCTCTCGTGGCTCTCCTGGCCCTCGTGGCTCTCGTGGCCCTCGTGGCCCTCGTGGCCCTCGTGGCCCTCTTCGCCGAGGGCCTGCTCCAGTCGGTCCAGCTCGGCCGGCGGCGTCCTGAGCCCGGCGTCGGCGAGCAGCACCCGCTCCCCGGCGGAGGCGAGCACTCCGGCGCGCAGCGCGGCGCCCCTGCCGCGGTGGTGCTCGGAGCGGATCAGCCGGATCCGGGGCTCGTCGGCCGCCGCGGCCTCGACGAGGGCGGCGGTGGCGTCGGTGGAGGCGTCGTCGGCGACAACGAGTTCCCAGTCGCCGGGGCCGCCACCGAGGCGGGCGTCGAGGTGGGCGCGGAAGGCGTCGAGCGTCGCGCCGATCCGGTGCGCGTCGTCGTGGGCGGGGATGACGACCGAGAGCCCGACGGCGCCGAGCCAGACGGGCGCGGCTTCGGCCGCTTCGGGGGCTTCGGCCGCTTCGGCTTCGCCGGTCGCGGTCGTGTCGGTCATGCGCCGACCGCCTTCAGGCCCGCGGCCCAGTCCAGCCCGTGCTGGTTGTACGCGTACACGAGGCTGCGTACCTCTTCGGCGTCGGCCCGCGTCACCGCGTCCACCAGCTCGTTGTGGCCGGACCACAGTCCGGTGTGCAGATCCGGAGCCGCCTTCAGGTGCGGTACGGCGAAGACCCAGCACTGCACCCGGATGCGGTGCAGGAACTCCGAGATGTACGTGTTGCCGACCAGCCCGCTCAGCTCCCTCCAGAAGCGCAGGTCGTAGCCGATCAGCACTTCGAGGGAACCGCTCTGCGCGGCCCTGCACGCCTCCTCGGCACGACGGCGCACCGACACCAGCATTTCGCCGGAGCCGGGCGCGGTGCCGCGCTCGACGAGCCGCCGGAAGATCCCGTCCACTATGAGCGTACGGGCCTCGATCATGCCCCGGTAGTCGTCCACGGAGAAGACGCGCACGCGGAAGCCCCGGTGCTGGACCGATTCCAGGAGCCCTTGCGCCGCGAGGTCGACCAGTGCCTCGCGTACGGGGGTCGCGGAGACCTCGTACTGTTCGGCGATCTGCTTGACCGTGAACTCGGTGCCCGGTGGCAGGCGTCCCGCCAGCACTTCGTCGCGCAGCGCGTCCGCGATCTGCTGGCGAAGTGTGTTGCGGGTGACAGCGCCGCTGCCTGACATAGGGGTCCGTCTCCTTCGGTGAACTTTTCGGACACCTTAGGCCAGACAGCGAGGCTGAAACCGATCCGGCGTCGCCGGTTTCCTGATCGGAGGCCGCCGGTGGGGCCGCCGTGGTGTGCCGGTCAGGCCGCCGTGGTGTGCCGGTCCGCGACCGTCAGCGCCTCGTCCAGCAGGGCCAGGCCCTCCTTGGCCTCCGCCTCCGTGATGGTGCACGGCGGCACGACGTGCGTCCGGTTCATGTTGACGAAGGGCCACAGGCCGGAGGCCTTGCAGGCCGCGGCGAACTCGGCCATCGGCGCGTTGTCGGCCCCGGCCGCGTTGTACGGGACGAGCGGCTCGCGCGTCTCCTTGTCCCGTACGAGCTCCAGCGCCCAGAACGCGCCCAGGCCGCGGACCTCGCCGACCGACGGGTGCCGCTCGGCGATCTCGGCGAGCGCCGGGCCGATCACGTTCGCGCCGAGGTGGGCGGCGTGCTCGACGACGCCCTCCTCCTCCATCGCGTTGATCGTCGCCACGGCGGCGGCGCAGGCCAGGGGGTGGCCGGAGTACGTCAGGCCGCCGGGGTAGGGGCGGGTGGCGAAGGTCTCGGCGATGGCGCCGGAGATGGCGACGCCGCCGAGGGGCACGTACCCGCTGTTCACGCCCTTGGCGAAGGTGATCAGGTCGGGGGTGACGTCCCAGTGCTGGGCGGCGAACCACTTGCCGGTCCGGCCGAAGCCGGACATGACCTCGTCGAGGATGAAGACGATGCCGTGGCGGTCGCAGAGCTCGCGCACGCCCGCGAGGTAACCGGCCGGCGGGGTCATGATCCCGGCGGTGCCGGGCACGCTCTCCAGGATGATCGCGGCGATGGTCGCCGGCCCCTCGAAGGCGATGGTGTCGGCGAGGTGCGCGAGGGCGCGCTCGCACTCCTCGGCCTCGGTGGCGGCGTGGAACGGCGAGCGGTAGAGGAACGGGCCCCAGAAGTGCACGACCCCGGCGGCGGCCGTGTCGGAGGGCCAGCGGCGCGGGTCGCCGGTCAGGTTGATCGCGGCGGCGGTGGCCCCGTGGTACGAGCGGTACGTCGACAGCACCTTCTGCCGGCCCGTGTGCAGACGGGCCATGCGGACGGCGTTCTCGACGGCCTCGGCGCCGCCGTTGGTGAAGAAGACCTTGTCCAGGTCGCCCGGGGTCCGCTCGGCGATGAGGCGTGCGGCCTCGGAGCGGACGTCGACGGCGAAGCCGGGCGCGAGGGTGCAGAGCCGGGCGGCCTGCTCCTGGATCGCGGCGACGACCTTGGGGTGCTGGTGGCCGATGTTGGTGTTCACCAGCTGGGAGGAGAAGTCGAGGTAGCGGTTGCCGTCGTAGTCCCAGAAGTACGACCCCTCGGCCCCGGCGACGGCGAGCGGGTCGATCAGGGCCTGGGCGGACCAGGAGTGGAAGACGTGGGCGCGGTCGGCGGCCTTGACGGCCGCGCCGGCGGCCGCGATGTCTGCGGGGTTGCCCGTGGTGACGTGAGGGGTCATGCGGCCACGCTAAGAGTGCCCAGGTGGGAGGGGATATCGGCGGACTGTATGCGGGTGGGGGCCGGGCCTCGGCAGTCTGTCGGCACGGAATGCGGAACGGATCGCGGAACGGATCGCGGAACGGATCGCGAAATCGAGTGATTGACAGCACGCTGTCGAAGTGACAGCCTGCTGTCATACCGATGGAAGAGGCGATGAAGATGACGACGAACGAGACGACCGCTCCCTCCGCTCCGTCCGCTCCCTCCGCTCCGCCCGCCCGGCCGGTCCACCTCGCGGTGTACGACACGTACGCGGACTGGGAGACCGGCCACACCACCGCGCACCTGACCCAGCGCGGCCACCGGGTCCGTACGGTCGGCTTCGCCGCCGGAGCGCCGGTCACCACCATGGGCGGCGTCCGCGTCCAGCCCGACCTGGCCCTCGCGGACCTCTCGCCCGAGGACTCCTCCCTCCTCATCCTGACCGGCGCCTCGCTCTGGGACACCGGCGACGACCTGGCCCCCTTCGCCGCGAAGGCACGGGAGTTCCTGGCGGCCGGCGTCCCGGTCGCGGCGATCTGCGGAGCCACGGCCGGCCTGGCCCGGGAAGGCCTGCTCGACGCGTACGACCACACCAGCGCGGCCGCCGGCTACCTCGCGGAGCAGCCGGGCTACGCGGGCGCCGGGCGGTACGTCGAGGCCGACGCGGTGACGGACGGCGACCTGATCACGGCGGGCCCGACCGAACCGGTGGCCTTCGCCCGGGAGGTCTTCGCCCGGCTCGACGTCTACGGGCCGGAGGTCCTCGACGCCTGGTACCGCCTGTTCCACGACTCGGACGCGAGCGCGTTCCCGGTGCTGATGGCGGCGGCGGAGCGCGGCGATGCCTGACGCTTCGCCGGTACGGGCCCGGCAGGACCTGCTGAGCCGCACCGCCCTGGGGGTGTTCGGCCTGAACGGCCGGTTCCTCGCGATCTCCGAGGAACTGGCCGGACCGGCCGGGCTGACCGCGGCCTGGTGGCAGGTGCTGGGCGCGGTGCTCCACGAGCCGCTGCCGGTGGCGGGGATCGCCCGGGTCATGGGCATCACCCGGCAGAGCGTCCAGCGCATCGCGGACCTGCTGGTGGCCAAGGGCCTCGCGGAGTACGTCCCGAACCCGGCCCACCGGCGCGCGAAGCTGCTCCGCCCGACGGAGGAGGGGCGCGGCGCCGTGGCCCGCATCACCCCGGCCCACGCCGAACTGGCCACCCGGCTCGCGGAGGAACTGGGCGAGGCGGCCTTCGCGGAAACGGTCGAGGTCCTCGACCGCCTCACGAAGGCGCTGGACACGCTGCTGGCCGGCACCGACCGCGCCGACGCCTGAGGGGGCGGCGCGGGAGTCGGCGGCGCGTCGGCGGCGCGGGAGTCGGCGGAGACCTCGAAGTCCTCGACCCGGCACCCCGTCGGCGCGCCGGAGCCGGTGGCACACTGACCCCGTGCTCCCGCAACTCCTCACCGCCACCGGCGTCCTGGCACTGCTGACCCTCGTGCCCGGCCCCGACATGGCCGTCGTGACGAAGCGCGCGGTCTCGCGCGGGCGGGCCGACGGGCTGCGCACCGTCGCCGGGATCGCCACCGGGCTGCTGCTGTGGGGTGCCCTCACCGTCGTCGGGCTGGCGGCGCTGCTCGCCGCCTCGGCGGAGGTGTACCTGGCGGTGAAACTCGCGGGCGCCGCGTACCTCTGCTTCCTCGGCGTCCAGTCCCTGCGCCGGCCCGGCGCGCAGCCGCCCGCCGTACGGGGCTCCACGGGCAGCGCCTGGCGGACCGGCCTGGTCAGCAACGCCCTCAACCCCAAGATCGCCGTCTTCTACACCGGCCTGCTGCCCGCCCTCGCCCCGCCGGGCCTGCGCCCGGCCGCCGGCATGGCACTGCTCGTCCTGATCCACCTCGTCCTGACGGCGGTCTGGCTCGGCACGTACGTGTACGTCCTCTCGCGCGCCCGGCGCTTCTTCGCCCTCCCCCGCGTCCGGCGCGCCCTGGACCGCGCGACGGGCGTGGTCCTGATCGCCTTCGGCCTCCGCGTGGCGACGACGCCGTAGCCGCGCACGCCTTCCCCGATCACGGCTGGGCCCTGGCCGTGGCGGGGCCGGACGGGGGTTCCCGCCCCGATGCGCGCTGCCTGTGCGGTCGTTGCGCCGGTCGTTGCGCCGGTCGTTGCGCCGGTCGTTGCGCCGGCGGTTGTGCCGGTCGCCGTCGGTCAACCCGGGACCCCGGTCCACGGCTCGGGGATGCATCCCCGGGACGGGGCGGCCCACTTCGGGCGTGGCTCTCAGGTCTGCCCTGTCATACCTGAGAGCTATGCGGAAAGGGGGCTCCACAGCGGGACGCCGACGATGCCCCTCAATTCCTAACTTCGGAACCAGAGATGAAGCGAGCACAGCCCCTCTGGATCGAGCGAAGGAAAAGGGACCCGCCATGACCCGCGCCGCAGGACGCCCCGATGGACGCCTCGACGGACACGCCGACGGACACGCAGACGGGGACACCGCCGCCGAACGTCGCGCAGGACGCCCCCGCGGCCGGCTGCGGCGCACCCTGCTGGCCGGGCTCGTCGCCGCGGCCGTCGTGCTTCCCGTATCCGCCGCCGCCTCTCCCGATGTCCCCGCTCCGGCGCCCGCCGAGCTCGCCGAACACGCCACGCTCCCCGACCGGTACGCCGCCCGCCTCGCCGGCATCGCCGAGGCGGCCCGCATGGCGCAGGACGCCGGCCGCACCGGCCGCGCGGCGAAACTGCACGCCATGGAGGCGGACGGCACCGCCCGGTTCCTCGCCTTCGACGGCCGCGGCAAGGGCCGGGCCGTCGAGGTGCTCGGCGATCTGGAGACCGCCGACCGGGTCGCCGTCCTGGTGCCCGGCTCCGACACCACGCTGGACACCTACCAGCGTTTCCGTGCCGGGGCCGTCGCCCTGCACCAGCGCCTCCAGGCCGGGCATCCCCGCTCCGCCGTGGTCGCCTGGCTCGGGTACGACACCCCCGGCACGGTCAGCGCGACCGTCCTGACCGCCGACCGGGCGGATGCGGCGGCCGCCGAACTGGGTCCCTTCCTCGACCGCTTGGGGCGGGCGGCCGCGCCCGGCGCCCGGCTCTCCCTGCTCTGCCATTCGTACGGGTCGGTGGTCTGCGCCCGGACCCGCACCGGCCCCGAGGTCGCCGACATGGCCCTGTTCGGCAGCCCCGGTACGGGGGCCTCCACTGCCGCCGAACTGCCGACCGGGGCGCGGGTCTGGGCCGGGCGCGGCGGGGCCGACTGGATCGGCCATGTCCCCCATGTCCGCCTCGGCGGGGTCGGCTTCGCCGCCGACCCCGTCGACCCGGCCTTCGGGGCCCGGCCCTTCGCCGCCGGCCCCGGCGGCCACAGCGACTACCTCAAGCCCGGCACCGCGTCCCTCGACAGCCTGACCCGCATCGTCCTCGGCACCGCCCCGGAGGCTCCCCATGCCTGAGCTCCGCGCCCGCTGGTCCGTCCTCGCGGACCGCATCGACGCCGGGACGCCCGCCGACCGGGACCGGACCGTGGACGCCCTGCGGGCCTTCGCCATCCTCGGCGTGGTGCTGGGCCACTGGCTGGTGACCGCGCTGACCACCGCCAACGGCGGCCTGAGCAACACCAGTCCGCTGGCCCACCTGCCGTGGCTGGCGCCGGTGTCCTGGGTGTTCCAGACGCTGGCCGTGTTCTTCCTGGTCGGCGGCCATGTCGCCGCCCGTGGTCACGCCTCGGCGCGCGAGCGCGGGATCCCGTACGGGGTGTGGGTCGGGCAGCGGCTGTCGCGGCTGTTCCGGCCGGTCGCCGCGGTGCTCGCCCTGTGGGCGGTGGCGTCGGTCGGGATGCTGCTCGGCGGCGCCGAGCCGAGCACCGTCCAGACGCTGGTCAAGCTCGTCCTCTCCCCGCTCTGGTTCCTCCTCGTCTTCGCCGTGCTCACCGCCGCCACGCCGCTCGTGGCCCGGCTCAACCCGCTGTGGCCGCTGGCCGTGGTGGCCGGTGTGGACGTGTGGCGGTTCGGCCTCGGCGGGCCCGAGTGGATCGGCTGGGTCAATGTGGCCGCCGGCTGGCTCGTCCCCTACACCCTGGGCGCCGCCTGGTCCCGCGGGGCGTTCGCCCGGCGCGCCCCGGCAGCCCTGCTGCTCGGCGCCGGAGCCGCGGCCACCGTCGGGCTGGTCCTCTGGGGCGGGTATCCGGCGTCCATGGTCGGTGTCCCCGGGGCCCCGATATCGAACCTGAACCCGCCGACACTGGCCGCCGTCGCCTTCGGCCTGGCCCAGTGCGGGCTGGCCCTGCTGCTCCGCGGGCCGCTGGACCGGGCCATGCGACGGCCCCGGGCCTGGGCGAAGGTGGCGCTGATGAACCTGTCCGCGATGACGATCTTCCTGTGGCACCAGACGGCGATGATGGCCGTCACCGCCCTGGGGCTGCTGGCCCCCACCGATCTGCCCGGGCTGCACACCGTGCCCGACTCCCCGCTGTGGATAGCCGCCCGGCTGCTGTGGCTGCCGGTGTTCGCCGCCGCGCTGGGCGTCTGCTGGACCGCGTTCCGTACGTACGAGCAGGCCAGGCGGCCGAATCGGAGCGAGTCCTTCCGTACGGTCTCCGGTGCGGTCGCGGGCTCCCGGACCACGGCCCGCACCCTGCGGGCGCCCGACGAGGTGATCCACCATGCCTAGGCTGGACGCCGTGAACGAGCAGAGCGAACCGCCCGCCGTGAAAGTGGAAGCGCAAGCGGACTCCGGGAGGACCACCGCGCCACGGGCCCGGCTCCTGCAGACCCTCGTCCACGACCTGCTCACCGTCGAGCGGGACCCGCTGCCCCGGATGTCCCGGCCCCGCTGGCTGGCCCGGCTGCCGCACGCGGTGGTCATCTACGCCGCGGTCTTCTTCGGGTTCCTCACCGCGCAGCAGATGGGCGAGCACTACGACGACTACGGCGGCATCCCACTGCTGGCGGCGCTCCTGACCGGCACGTCCATCGTCCTCGCGATGTTCCGCCCGATCGGCGGATGGTGGTTCGGCCTGCTGGCCGCGGGCGTGGCCGCCTGGTCGATCCGGGACAACGTCGGCCCCGGCCAGACCTGGCCCTGGATGCCCTCCGGGCTCCTCGCGTTCGCACTCGTCCTGCTGCTGGTGGCCCTGCGGGTGCCGCCCCGGGTGACCGTCGCCGCGATCGCCGTCCCCATCGCGCTGACCGGTCTGGCCGAGCTGTTGCTCAAACCGGAGCACAGCCAGAGCAGCGTCCTGGCCGCACTTCTCGTCTTCGGCTTCGTCGGCCTGCTGGGGTACGCCCTGCGGGCCACCCGCCTGGCCCGCGGCAAGCTCGTCGAACAGGAGACGCTCACCGAGGAGGAGCGGGCCCAGCGCACCCTGCTGGAGGAACGCAACCGGATCGCCCGCGAGCTGCACGACGTCGTCGCCCACCACATGTCGGTGATCTCCATCCAGGCGCAGGTCGCCCCGCACCTGGTGGAGAACCCCTCCGAGGAGCTCAAGGAGAACCTGGCGGGCATCCGGGAGAACGCGCTGGAGGCCCTGACGGAACTGCGCCGGGTGCTGGGCGTGCTGCGCTCCGAGCAGCCGGACGATCCGGCGAACCCGCACCATCCGCAGCCCACCCTCGCCGAACTGGACGGCCTCGTGGACAACGTGCGCAGCGCCGGCCTGGCCGTCACCACCGAGATCGCGGGCATCCGGCGGCCCCTCACCCCGGGCGTCGAGCTCACCGCGTACCGGATCGTGCAGGAGGCGCTGAGCAACTGCCTGCGCCACGCGCCCGGATCGCGCGTCGAGGTCGGCATCGCGTACGGGCCGCGCGAACTGCACCTGTGCATCGCCAACAGCGCCCCGACCCGGCCGGCCCCGCCCTCGCACGGCGCCGGGCACGGTCTGCTCGGGATGCGGGAGCGGGCGGGCATGCTGGGGGGCGAGCTCGCCGCCGGCCCCCGCCCCGGCGGCGGCTACGAGGTGAGCGCCGTGCTCCCGATGGATCCCGAGACGAAGAAGGACTGAAGAGGACGCATGAGCACTCCGGCCGACCCGATCAAGGTGATGATCGCCGACGACCAGATGATGGTCCGGCAGGGCTTCACCGTCCTCCTCAACGCCCAGCCCGACATCGAGGTCGTGGGCCAGGCCGTGGACGGGGCCGACGCGGTGGCCAAGGTCGCCGGACTCGGGCCGGACGTGGTCCTGATGGACATCCGCATGCCCGGGATGGGCGGCATCGAGGCCACCTCGATCATCACCGCAGCCCCGGACTCCACCGTCAAGGTGCTGGTGCTGACCACCTTCGACCTCGACGAGTACGTGTACGAGGCGCTGCGCGCCGGGGCCTCGGGGTTCCTGCTGAAGGACGCGTCGGCCGACCAGCTCGCGGAGGCGGTCCGAGTGGTGGCGGCCGGCGAGGCGCTGCTCTCGCCGAACATCACCAAGCGGCTGATCACGGAGTTCTCCCGGATGGGGGCGCCGCGGGCGCCCTCGAAGGCGCGGATCGACGAGCTGACCGAACGGGAGACGGAGGTGCTGTCGCTGATCGCGCAGGGGCTGTCCAATGCGGAGATCGCCGCGCACCTGATGGTGGCCGAGCAGACCGTGAAGACCCATGTGGGGCGGATCCTGGTGAAGCTGGGCCTGCGGGACCGCACCCAGGCCGCGGTGTTCGCGTACGAGACGGGTCTGGTCCGTCCGGCGGGCTACTGAGTGCCCCGGGTAGTACTTGAGGGGGAGGCGGGGATATCCCCTTCAGCGGCGACGCGGACGACGGGGCGGCCGACCTACGGTGTGGGTATGACCGAGACGACCTCCCGGGTGAACCCCCGGACACCCGAGTTCCGGATGGCCTCCGGCCTGTTCCAGAGCCTGCGCCAGGATCTGATCACGGACGCCTTCGCGTACCGGCCGCTGGCGCCGATGCGTACGGACGGTCCGGTGACGCGGCGGCTGCCCGGGCGGATACGGCCGTACATGGCGTATCTGCCGCATGCGGTCGTCGGAGTCGTCGCGTTCTTCGTGGTGATGCTGACGTCCGCGACCAGCGGGGACTACGTCGTACCGAGCAGCTCCCTCGTGATGGGGCTGGTCGCGGCCACGCCGGTGCTGATGACCCTGGTGCGGCCGGTGGGTGCGTTCTGGGCGGCCATCGCCGCCGCCGGGGCGCTCTCGGTGGTCGGCTCCGGCATGAACGACGTGTGGCCCTGGACGCCGGGTGCCTTCGTCTCCTACCTGGCCACGGTGACCTTCGCCGCGATGCGGATCAGGCCCCGGGCGGCGGGCTGGATGTGGCTGATCACCGTGGGGGTCGGGATCGGGATACCGGTCGTGCTCGGCCGGGGGGAGCCCGTCGAGATCATGCCGATGGCCTTCGTCCTGGCGGTCTCGCTGCTGGTGGTGACGGTCCGCAACATACGCAGGGAAGCGGAGGAGGAGGTCAGCGCGCAGCAGGAGGTCACGGCCGTCGAGCGGGACCGGCGGACGCTGCTGGAGGAGCGGACGACGATCGCGCGGGAGCTGCACGACGTGGTGGCCCACCACATGTCGGTGGTGGCGATCCAGGCGGAGGCCGCGCCGTACCGGGTGAAGAACCCGCCGCCGGAGCTGGAGGCGGCGTTCGCCACCATCCGGGAGAACGCGGTGGCGGCGCTGACGGAGCTGCGCCGGGTGCTGGGTGTGGTGCGCTCCGCGGACTACGAGGCGCCGGACGCCCCGCAGCCGACGCTGGCCTCGTTGGACGGGCTGCTGGCCAATGTGCGGGAGGCCGGGCTGAGCGTGGAGAAGGCGGTGACGGGTGCGGTGCGGGAGCTGCCGCCGGGTGTGGAGCTGTCGGCGTACCGGATCATCCAGGAGGCGCTCAGCAACACCCTGCGCCATGCGCCGGGGGCGACGGCCTCGGTCGAGGTCTCGTACGTGCTGGGCGGGTTGGGCATACGGGTGGTCAATGCGGCGGCGACCGGGGACGTGCGGCCCTCGCCGGGCGCGGGGCACGGGATCACCGGGATGCGGGAGCGGGTGGCCATGCTGGAGGGTGAGATGACGGCCGGGAAGACCGAGGCGGGCGGGTACGAGGTGGCGGTGTTCATACCGGTGCGCGGGCGACAGGGCGAGGCGCAGGACGCGGCGCAGGGGCCGGGGCAGTCGGCATGACGATCAGGGTGCTGATCGTCGACGACCAGATGATGGTCCGGGAGGGCTTCTCCGTCCTGCTGAACGCGATGGACGGTATCGAGGTGGTCGGCGAGGCGGTGGACGGCCGCGAGGCCATCGCCAAGGTCGCGGCGCTGCGGCCGGACGTGGTGCTGATGGACATCCGGATGCCGGTCATGAACGGGCTGGAGGCGACGCGGGAGATCGTGGCCTCCGACACGGACGCGAAGGTGCTGGTCCTGACGACCTTCGACCTCGACGAGTACGTGTACCAGGCGCTGCGGGCCGGGGCCTCCGGGTTCCTGCTCAAGGACGCCTCGGCCCGGCAGCTGGCCGAAGGGGTGCGGGTGGTGGCCTCCGGTGAGGCGCTGCTGGCGCCGACGGTCACCAAGCGGCTGATCCTGGAGTTCTCGAAGCTGTCGACCCCGCCGAAGCTGGCGGATCCGGCGGGGATAGGTGAGTTGACGGAGCGGGAGACGGAGGTGCTGGTGCTGATCGCGCAGGGGCTGTCCAACGCGGAGATAGCGGACCGGCTCATCGTCGCGGAGTCCACGATCAAGACGCACGTGAGCCGCATCCTGGTGAAACTGGGCCTGCGCGACCGCACCCAGGCCGCGGTGTTCGCCTACGAGACCCGCCTGGTGACCCCGGCATAGCCGCGGCCGCGCCGGCCCACCCGGGTCAGTGCGGCCGTGCCGGTCCACCCGGGTCAGTGCGGGGAGCCGACCTCGTACCGGGCCAGGCAGACGTCGCGGCCCGTCGCCGGCTGGTCGCACTCTCCGGCGGCGATGAGCTTTCCTGCGCCGGCGAGGGCGATGTCGAAGATCTCGTCGTCGGCCTTGCCCGGGGCGGTGGAGGTCCTGACGAATCCGTCGTGGCCGAAGGACCGGTCGAGGTTCCCGTTCGGTTCGTAGCGGGCGAGCAGGAAGTCCCCGTCGACCAGGAACTCGGTCGTGGCGACGCTCCCGCCAATGATGATCTTCCCGTTGGGCTGGAGGACGAGCCCTTCGAGATCGTCATCGGTGAACCCCGGGCCCACGTTGGTCAGCACCTTCCCGCCCGTCCCGAACGTCCCGTCGAGTTCGCCCTCGGGGGTGTAGCGGGCGAGCGCGAGGTCGAAGAGGTGCCCGGTGTCCGCCGAACCGCCGACGGTGATCCTTTCCTTGCGGTCGATCGCGACGCCTTCCGCCAGGTCGAGGTCGTCGCCGGGGGCCATGGCGGTGACGGCCACGCCCGGGTGTGGGCCGGTCCGGCCGAAGGACCGGTCGAGCACGCCGTCGGGCAGGTACCGGGCGACCGCGAAGTCCGTACCTCCCCGGCCCGCGCCGAGAGTTGCCGATCCCACGGCCACGGCCCTGCCCCGCGAGTCGATCACCATGTTCTTGAGCTGGTCGCGCTGCCCGGCGATGTCGGTCACGACGATTCCGGGACGGCTGCCGTGGCGGTTGTAGGAGCGGTCGAGCCGGCCGTCCGGGAGGTAGCGGGCGAGGGCGAAGTCACGGCCTTCGGTGCCCGCGCCCGTTCCGGCGAAACCGGCGACCAGGATCTTGCCGTCCGCCAGGATCCCGACGGCTTGGGCTTCGTCGTCGAACAGGCCGGAGCCGATCGCGGTGAAAACCCTGCCTCCGTCGCCGAAGCTGCGGTCGAGGCGTCCGTCGGGCAGGTAGCGGGCCAGCGCGAAGTCCTCGCCGCCCGTGGGTGTGATGGCGTGGCCCACGGCCACGATCTTCCCGTCGTGCTGCACCGCGAGCCGCCAGACGTGCTCGTCCTCCCCGCCCGCGGCCGACATGCCGGTCAGTACGGTGCCTCCCGAGCCGAACGAGCGGTCCAGCTGCCCCTGGGGCGTATAGCGGGCGATCCGCCACTGGCTTCCGCCCCCCGAGCCGACGTCGGAGGAACCGGATACGAGCGAGCGGCCGCGGCCGTCGACCGCGAGCCCGTTCTGGAAGTCGGGACCGCCGTTCGGCGCGATGGCCGTCGACACGATGCCGCCGCTGCCGAACCGGGGATCGAGCCGCCCGTCGACCCGGTCCGCCCCGCCGCCGGATCCTGCTCCGGCCGCCACCCCCGCCTGGAGTGCGACCCCGGCCAGCAGCGCGGCCAGCAGCCGGCAGGAGCGGGCCAGAACGCTCCCTTTCGAGTCCGTACGGCCCATCCGGGTCTCCCTCAGTGGCGAAATATGATGATTCTTCACTTTTGCCGGGATCTTGACATCACCGGGCGCCGCACACAAGGAAGCGACATGACGGCGCGTCACACCCCCTGCGGGGAGACGTCTTAGGCTTCGGGGATGGGCTTTGATCCGTGGGACGCCGCGTTTGTTGCCGATCCTTACCCTGCCTACCGGGAGCTGCGGGAACAGGGCCGTGCGCTGTGGTGGGAGGCGACCGGGCAGTGGCTCGTGCCGCACTACGCCGATGTGAGCGCGCTGCTGCGCGACCGCCGGCTGGGCCGGACCTACCTGCACCGCTTCTCGCACGAGGAGTTCGGCCGCGAGGCCCCGCCCCCGGGTCACGAACCGTTCCATGTCCTCAACGACAACGGCCTGTTGGACCTGGAGGATCCCGCCCACGCGCGCGTACGGCGCCTGGTGTCCAAGGCGTTCACCCCGCGCACCGTGGAGCAGCTCGCACCCGCCGTGGACCGGCTCGCCCGCGAGCTGGTCGGGCAGCTCCTCGCCGACGGGGGCGGGGACTTGCTCACCGTCGTCGCCGAGCCGCTGCCCGTGGCGGTGATCGCCGAACTGCTCGGCGTTCCGGAGGCGGACCGGGCCCCGCTGCGGCCCTGGTCGGCGGACATCTGCGGGATGTACGAGCTCCGCCCCGACGAGGAGACCGCGCGGCGGGCGGTCCGCGCGAGCGAGGAGTTCAGCGCCTACCTGCGCGAGCTGATCGCCGAGCGGCGCAAGAAGCCCGGCGAGGACCTGATCTCCGGGCTGATCGCCGCCCACGATGACGAGGGCCGGCTCAGCGAGCAGGAGATGATCTCCACCTGCGTCCTCCTGCTGAACGCCGGCCACGAGGCCACCGTGAACACCACCGTCAACGGCTGGTGGACCCTCTTCCGCCACCCCGAGCAGCTCGCCTCGCTCGATTCCGAAAAGTTGTCCACAGCTGTGGATGAACTCATGCGCTACGACACTCCCCTCCAGATGTTCGAACGCTGGGTGCTCGACGACATCCGGATCGGTGACACCGTCATCCCGCGCGGAGCCGAGGTCGCGCTGCTCTTCGGGTCCGCGAACCGGGATCCCGCCCGGTTCGAGCGGCCCGACGACCTGGACCTCGTACGGGCCGACAATCCGCACCTCAGCTTCGGTGCCGGGATCCACTACTGCCTCGGCGCTCCGCTCGCGCGGCGGGAGCTGACCGCCTCGTTCGGGGCCCTGCTGGCAGACGGCGTCCCGCCCCTGAAGCTCGTACGGGAGCCTCGGTGGCGGGACGGGTACGTCATCCGCGGTCTGGACGAACTCCTCGTGGAGTTCTGACAGTTGGGGCGAGGGCTACACGGCCAGGTCCCGGCGGCGCAGTGCCGTCAGGCCGGCCGCCAGCAGGGCCGCCGCCAGCGCGGTCAGCACCAGCAGCGGGGCCCAGGCCAGGGCCTCGGCACCCGGCAGCTTGGGCAGGTGGGCGAAGGGCGAGAGGTTCAGGACCGCCTGCGGGAGGTTCAGCGCCGGGCCGATCCAGCCCAGCGTCAGCGCACCCCCGGCCACCGCCCAGGCGGCCACCGCGTACCGCGGGGCGGCGCCGTGCAGGAGGGCCGCGAGGGCGCCGATCACCCAGACCGCCGGGAGCTGGGCGAGCGTCGCGCCCACCGCCGCGGCCACGCCCTGGCCGTGCCCGAGCCCCAGGCCCAGCCCCGCCAGCAGCAGGATCAGCGCCGAGCCGCCGAACGCCACCACCAGGTGGCCGCCCGCCCAGCGCAGCCGGCCGACCGCGTTCGCGAGCAGCGGTTCGGCGCGCTGCCCGGACTCCTCACCGCTCTGCCGCAGCACCGCCGAGACGATGTACAGGGCGGCGATCATGCCGAGCATCCCGGCCATCGTCGCGAGGAAGGCGTCCGCGATCCCGCTCTGCCCGCCCATCCGCTCGATGATCTCGCGGGTCCGCTCGTTGTCGCCGACCAGCTGCGTGGCCCCGTCCGTCATCCCGCCGAAGACCACCCCGGCCGCCAGGAACGCCAGGCTCCACCCGATCAGGCTCCCCCGCTGGAGCCGCCAGGCCAGCGCCCCCGCACTGCCGAGCCGGCCCTCCGCCGGGCCCGGCCGGGCCGGCAGGAAGCTCATGCCGACGTCGCGGCGCCCGGCCAGCGTGTACGCCGCCGCCACCTGCACCGCCACGGCCACCGCGAACAGGGCGAACACCCACGGGCGTTCGGCCGCGAAGGCCCGTACGTGCTCCAGCCAGCCCAGCGGCGACACCCAGGTCAGCGCGCTCGAGCCCCCGGCGCTCCCGGCATCCCCGGCGGCGCGCAGGACGAACGCCACGCCGATCAGCGCGCCCGTGAGCCCCTTCGCGAGCCGCGCGCTCTCGGTGAGCTGCGCCGCGATGGCGGCCAGGGCCGCGAACAGCATCCCGGTGGCGCCGATGCCCAGCCCGAGGGCGAGCGCACCGCCCGCCCCGCGCCCGGCGAGCCCCACCGTCACCAGCAGCGCGGCCAGCCCGTTGGCCGTCAAGGCCGCCAGCAGCGCGGCCGTCAGGGGTGCCCGGCGGCCCACCATCGCGGCGGAGAGCATCTCCTGACGGCCCGTCTCCTCCTCCTCGCGGGTGTGCCGGACCACGATGACCAGGCTCATGATCCCGGCGAGCACCCCGGCGAAGACCCCGCCGCGCCAGGCGGTCAGGGCGCCGACGGAGTCTCCGAAGACCGGCCCGTACAGGGCGCGCAGCGAGCCGTTGGCGTTCATCGTGGTGAGCAGCCGGGCCCGCTCGGCGGCGCTCCCGTACACCGACTCCAGCGAGGCGGGCAGGCTGAGCACCAGCAGCGCCACGACCATGATCCAGACCGGCATCATCACCCGGTCGCGGCGGAGTGCGAGGCGCAGCAGCGTGCCGGTGCCGGCCAGTTGGTTCTTCATCGCGACACGCCCGCCTTCACGTCGCCGTCGACGCCACCCCCGTGGACGTCGTCCGCGTAGTGCCGCAGGAAGAGCTCCTCCAGCGTGGGCGGGGTCGAGGTCAGCGACCGCACCCCCGAGTCGGCGAGCGAGCGCAGTACCGCGTCCAGCTTGTCCGTGTCGGCCTGGAGCCGGATCTTCAGCCCCTGCACCTCCACGTCGTGCACGCCCGGCAGGTGCGCGATGCCGTTCGGCGGGCCGGCGAGCTCGGCGCTGATCGACGTACGCGTCAGGTGCCGCAGATCGGCCAGCGTGCCCGTCTCCACCGTGCGGCCCTTGCGGATGATGCTGACCCGGTCGCAGAGGGTCTCGACCTCGCTCAGGATGTGCGAGCTGAGCAGCACGGTCCGCCCGGCGGCGCGCGCCTCGGCGACGCAGTCCTGGAAGACCCCCTCCATCAGCGGGTCCAGCCCGGAGGTGGGCTCGTCGAGGATGAGCAGTTCGGCGTCGCAGGAGAAGGCGGCGACGAGCGCGACCTTCTGCCGGTTCCCCTTGGAGTACGTGCGCCCCTTCTTGGTGGGGTCCAGCTCGAACCGCTCGATCAGCTCGGCGCGCCGGGCCCGGTCCAGGCCGCCGCGCAGCCGCCCGTAGAGGTCGATGACCTCGCCGCCGGAGAGGTTGCGCCACAGGGTCACGTCGCCGGGGACGTAGGCGACGCGGCGGTGCAGGTCCACGGCGTCGGCCCAGGGATCGCCGCCGAGCAGCTCGGCGGTTCCGGAGTCGGCGCGCAGCAGGCCCAGCAGAACCCGGATGGTGGTGGACTTGCCGGAGCCGTTGGGGCCGAGGAAGCCGTGGACCTCGCCGGTGGCGACCGAGAGGTCGAGACCGTCCAGTGCGTGGGTGCGGCCGAACGCCTTGTGGAGTCCGGCGACGCTGATTGCCTTCGTCATGATTCTGAACGTACGCTACTTTCACAAACTTGTGAAGCTAGGGAAACGTATAAAGTCAGAAGGGTGGCGGACGACATGGATGTGCAGGCTCAGGACGTACGGAGCGACGAGGCGGCGGTCTCGCGCTTCGTGGAGCGGTTCGCCGCGCAGCTGACCGAGGCGGGGATGCAGCGGATGGCCTCGCGGGTCTTCGCGCAGCTGCTCGCGAGCGACAGCGGATCGATGACCTCGGCGGAGCTGAGCGAGGCGCTCCGGATCAGCCCGGCGGCGGTGTCGGGGGCGGTGGCCTACCTGACCCAGGTGACCATGGTCAGCCGGGAGCGGGAGCCGGGCTCCCGCCGGGACCGGTACGTCCTGCACAACGAGCTCTGGTACGAGACGTTCACCCGGCGGGACCAGGTGCTGAACCTCTTCGAGAAGACCCTCCGCGACGGCGCGGCCGGAGTCGGCACGGACACCCCGGCCGGCGCGCGCATGGCGGAGACGGCGGCGTTCTTCGAGTTCCTCCAGGGCGAGATGCACGCGATGATGGACCGCTGGCGGGCCCACCGGGCCACCCTGGACCTCTCGAACCCGTAACGCCACGCCACGGCGAACGCCAAGGCGAACGGCATACCGAACGCCCGGCGAACGGCGTACCGAACGCCCGGCGAACGCCATGGCGCCCCCTCCCGCCGCCGCTACCCCCGCGGCACCGTCAGCGACCAGGCGCCCGGCCGCAGGGTCCACGTACGGCGACGGACCGGGCCCGCCACCAGCGCGTCCGCCCGGTAGCGGAAGTCCGGGCCCGACACCGTCAACGAGCTCGCCTTCACCCGCAGCGAGGGGCCGCCGGCCAGCCGGAGCGTCACCTCCGCCACCCCGCCGGCCGACACCGGCACCATCCGCAGGTCCTCCACCGTCCGGTCCACGTCCACCAGCAGCTGCCCGTCCGCCTCCACCCGCAGCCGGTGCCCCACCCGGGCCCCCGGCGGGACCAGCGTCCGCACCAGCGAGCGGTAGGCGCTCCAGACCGACGGCCCCGACGGCCTCGGCGCCGCCCGGACGGGTGGAATCCGCAGGTCCCCGAGCACCACCCCGTCGCTGTCGTCCACCAGCAGGTCCCGCGTCCGTACGGCCCCGTCCAGCACCGCCCGCGCCGCCGCCACCGCCGACAGCGGAACACCCAGAGACCGCGCCAGCCCCAGCGACCCCACCTGCCCCACCGGAATCAGCGAAACGGCCCCGTCCCCGAGCCCGCGCTCGCGGTGCAGCAGCCCCACGGCCCGGACCAGCGCCCGGTCGTCGCCGACGATCACCGGCTGCCGATGGCCCCGGCGGGCTAGGGCCCGCGCAAACTCCTCCTGCGAGTCCGGGAGGCAGATTTTCGCCGCAGCCCCCGCCGACAGAACATCCTTCGCGATCCGCACGGACTCGCCGTCAAGACGGCGGGCGACCGGGTCGACGAGCACGAGCAGGCCGCCTACCGGCGCGCCCGCATGGCTCATGGTGGGCTCTGGAGCCGACACCTCGGTCCTTCCTCGGGTAGCATCTTTGTGCAAGAGGCCCTTGCGCTATTGCGCCAGGGCCTTCGTCTATTCCGGGGTACCGGTCCGACGGCTCAGCCTGCGGTGTACATCGTCGTACGCCCCCTGACCTTGGACATGCCCCATCCGGAAGAGGTGTACGCCTGTGCCCGCTCTTGTGCTGCTCGGAGCTCAGTGGGGTGACGAGGGCAAGGGAAAGGCCACCGACCTGCTCGGTGGATCCGTTGACTATGTGGTGCGCTACCAGGGCGGCAACAACGCCGGCCACACGGTCGTCGTAGGCGACCAGAAGTACGCGCTGCACCTTCTCCCTTCCGGCATCCTGTCCCCCGGATGCACCCCGGTCATCGGCAACGGCGTCGTCGTCGACCCGGCCGTCCTGCTCTCCGAGCTGCGCGGCCTGAACGAGCGCGGCATCGACACCTCCAAGCTGCTCATCAGCGGCAACGCGCACCTGATCACGCCGTACAACGTCACCCTCGACAAGGTCGGCGAGCGCTTCCTCGGCAAGCGCAAGATCGGTACGACCGGCCGCGGCATCGGTCCGACGTACGCGGACAAGATCAACCGCATCGGCATCCGTGTCCAGGACCTGTACGACGAGTCGATCCTCACCCAGAAGGTCGAAGCGGCGCTGGAGGGCAAGAACCAGCTCCTCGCCAAGCTCTACAACCGCCGCGCCATCGAGGCCGCCGCGATCGTGGAGGAGATGCTCCAGTACGCGGAGCAGATCAAGCCGTACGTCGCCGACACCACCCTGATCCTCAACAACGCGCTCGACGAGGACAAGGTCGTGCTGTTCGAGGGCGGCCAGGGCACCCTGCTCGACGTCGACCACGGCACGTACCCCTTCGTCACCTCCTCGAACCCGACCGCCGGCGGCGCCTGCACCGGCACCGGCGTGGGCCCGACGAAGATCAGCCGCGTCATCGGCATCCTCAAGGCGTACACGACCCGCGTCGGCGCCGGCCCGTTCCCGACCGAGCTGTTCGACCAGGACGGCGAGGACCTGCGCCGCATCGGCGGCGAGCGCGGCGTGACCACCGGCCGCGACCGCCGCTGCGGCTGGTTCGACGCGCCGATCGCCCGTTACGCCACCCGCGTGAACGGCCTGACGGACTTCTTCCTCACCAAGCTGGACGTGCTGACCGGCTGGGAGCAGATCCCGGTCTGCGTCGCGTACGAGATCGACGGCAAGCGCGTCGAGGAGCTCCCGTACTCGCAGACGGACTTCCACCACGCGAAGCCGATCTACGAAAACCTCCCCGGCTGGTCCGAGGACATCACCAAGGCCAAGACGTTCTCGGACCTCCCGAAGAACGCCCAGGCGTACGTGAAGGCCCTTGAGGAGATGTCGGGCGCCCCGATCTCCGCGATCGGCGTCGGCCCCGGCCGCACCGAGACGATCGAGATCAACTCGTTCCTGTAGCAGGACCGCGGAGGGGCGGTGCGCCGTGTGGCGCACCGCCCCTCCGGCGTGTCCGCCGCCGACAGGCCGAGGGAGCCCCCGGCCGGTAAACTGGTGCCATCAGGCCCGCGCCGTTCAGCCGCGGGAGCGCACCACTCGGTCAGGTTTCCGCGAGGGTGCGAGCATTTCTCCCGTAGGCGGCACGTCGAAAGACCGGACACCGACTTCGACTCCGGACACCGACTCCCCTGGATCTCGTCGTGTGGATTCCGTCGTGCCCGGATGCGGACAGATTCCTTCACTGGCACAGGAGTTGGCCCATGAGCAACGTCCTGACCCGGGCGGCGACCATCGCGTGCGCAGCCCTCCTCGCAACCACCGGCGCCTCGGTCGGCGCCACCCAGGCATCCGCCGTGCCGAAGACCCCGACCTGCCGTGTGGCCGACCTGGATCTGGCTGTCGGCGAGCCGGACGGCGCCGCGGGGTCGCTCTACTACCCCATCCTGTTCACCAACACCACAACCCATACCTGCGCGTTGCGCGGATACCCGGGCGTCAGTGTCGTGGATGCCCGGCATCGCCAGATCGGTACCTCCGCGATCCGCACCGGCGAGTCGTACGAGACCGTGTCCGTCTTCCCCAGCGAGACCGTGACCGCCGTCCTGCGCACCAACAGCCGGGGCGTCGCGCCGAGCTGTCGGCCGATGTCGACCTACGTCAAGGTCTACCCGCCGAACAGCGGTGTGGCCGAGCAGATCCCGTACCACTTGCGGGTGTGCGGACAGTTCGAGATCAGCCCGGTGCAAGCCGCGGAATGAGCCCCGCCCGGCCAAGTGTGCCCAAGGGGCGGTGCTCCATGTGGCGCACCGCCCCTTTTCGCTGCCCGTCGTCGTATCAGTCGCATGCAATGTGAAGCAGCGCGGAGTGCGGAGCTAGACGGTCTGGTACCAGGCGATCAGGTCGACGATCAGGTCGACGTCCTGCCAGCCCTGGTTCCAGAAGTCGATGATGCCGCCCTTGCCGCCGGAGGTCTGGACGAGGTTCGGCACGGTCGCACCCGCCGTCCAGTTCACGGACGAGGAGACGGGCCGCTGCGGCGTGACCGCGGTGCCCTTCACGTAGTCGGGCCACGTGTTCGGGTCGGCGGTGACCGAGAGGAAGCCCGCCCCGGTGGTGTTGGTGACCGTGGTGTTCAGCACCCAGCCGTCGATGTCGGAGTTCGTCGTATCGGCGTCGAACCGCTCCGGGAGCATCGTGCGGCCCGGCACCGGGCCGGCCTTGCGGCCCCAGCTGTCGATGCGGGTGTCGATGACCCGGTACGGCCCCCCGAGGCACACGAGGGCCGCCCTGCTGTCGGTGCTGTAGTAGCCGACCACGTCGGCCACCACATCGGCCCGGTCCCAACTGCCGTTGCGGATGCTGATCTTCCCGTCGGGGCCCACCGGCACGATCACCGAGTTGGCGACCGTCTGACCGGCGGAGAAGTTCACGCTCGACGTGGACGGCGCCGCCTGCCCGCTCGGGTACGCGGTCAGGTGGCCGGCCGCCCGCGGACCGGTGGCCGTCAGGTTGAGCGCCACGGCGGTGACGCCCTTCGGGACGCCCACGCGGCCGGCCATGTCGACCTCGAAGGTCCCGTAGCCGGGGACCTGCCCCTTCGCCGTACCGATGCCCTCGCGGGTATCGACGGCGCGGACCGGGTTCAGCGTGGTGTAGCCGCTCGCGACCGAGGCCGTGAAGTAGCCGGTGACGTCCGCGAGCAGGTCGACGGAGTCCCAGCCGCCGTTGATCAGACGGACGGACCCGTCCTCGCCGACCGGCACGATCACCTGGTTCGCAACGGTCTGCCCCGCGGCGTAGTTCAGGTTCGACCCGGTCTCGAAGCCGTCCTTGCCGGGCTGGACCACGACGTGGCCCGCTCCCGCGGCGTTGGTGGCGGTGACGTTGAGGACCACTTCGGTGGCCCCGGCGGGGATGTTGGCGGTGCCCGCGACCTTCAGGACCACCGAGCCCCGCCCGGCGACCTTGGCCTGGGCGGCGCCGAGGCCGGCGCGGGTGTCCAGCAGGCGCGTGGGCGCGTGGGCGGTGTACTCGCTGCCCGTGGTGACGAAGTCGAGCCGGTTCACCGCCTGGACGCCGTGCGTGGTGTCCTTCACCGTGACCGTGACGGGGTACGTCCCGACCTTGGCGTACTTGTGCGTGGTGTAGCGGAGGTCGGAGCCGGAACTGGTGACGGCGACCTGGTCCGCGGCGCCGTCGCCCCAGTCGATGGTGACGTCGAGCGCGGCGGCCTCGCCGGTGACGACGGTCCGCAGTTCGATCGAGTGCGCGGTCGAGCCGCGGGCCTCCAGATCGATCGCAAGGTACGCGTCCGCCACCGCGCCCTGCGCCTGCGCGGCCGCCCCGGTCCGGGCGGCGGATCCCGCCCCGGATCCCGCCCCGGACGCGGATCCGGCCAGCGGCGTGCGGACCGTGCGGTCGGCCGGGCTGGAGAAGGTCTTGCCCCCCGGCAGCGACCCTCCCTTGCCCGGGTTCCCCCCGGGCGTCGCGGCCGCGCCGTGGCCGGCGGGAGCGGCGGCAACGACGGGAGCGACAGGACCGGCCGCCTGGGCCGGACCGGAGACGAGGCCTACGCCCGCTGCCACGAGGGCGGCGGAAAACATGAGACGGCGACGGAGCACCGTACCCCCCTTGGTCTGGTGCAGAACCCTGAACGGGTTCGAAATCCCGTTCAGGGTACAGACAGGTCAGCGGCTTGATCCACGGAGTTCCCGTCCGGCACCGAGCAGGGCGTCGATGGCCGCCTTGATCCGGTCCACCGGGACCTCGCGGGCCGTGAGGTGCTCGAAGAGGCTGGGGACGAACGGGGCGAGGAGCAGGTGCGCCAGCACCGGGGCGTCCTCCTGCGGGCGGGACCCGCGGAGCAGCATCGCGACGTGCGTGTGCATGGTCAGGTACGCGCCGCTCTCGTACCGGGCGCCCGGCGACGCGGCCTCCGCGACCGCCATCACGGCCCGCTGCTCCACGAGCCGTTCGGCCAGGGTGTGCAGGAACGCGCGCAGCCGTACGTCGGCCGGCGCGTCGGGGCCGAGCGGGGCCGGCCCGCTCAGGAAGGCCTCCTGGAAGCGCCGCTCGTCCTCGTCGAGCAGCGCGAACAGCAGCCGGCTCACATCGCCGAAGCGGCGGTAGACCGTCCCGACCCCCATCCCCGCGGCGTGGGCGACGGCGTTCATCGTCACGGCGTCCGGCCCCCGCTCGGCGACCAGCTGCGCCGCCGCGTCCAGGATCTTCCGCCGGTTCCGGGCGGCGTCCGCGCGCTCGGGCGGGGCCTGCCCCGTGACCGGGAGTTCGATGCGGCTCATACGCAGAGGCTACCGGACCACCCTTGCCAAGCGGATAGCTATCCGCTTTACTTCCACCCATCGAAGCGAAGCGGATAGCCATCCGGTTACGGTCACGCCAAGGAGTCCCACCATGAGTGCCAAGGTCGCGGTCATCTACTACTCGTCCACCGGAAACGTCCACGAGCTCGCGAAGGCCGTCGCCGAAGGCGCCGAGAAGGCGGGCGCCGAAGTCCGCCTGCGGCGGGTGCCCGAGCTGGCCCCGGACGCGGCCATCGACTCCAACCCGGCCTGGCGCCGGCACATCGAGGACACCAAGGACGTCGAGATCGCCACGCTGGACGACCTCACCTGGGCCGACGCGTACGCGATCGGCTCGCCGACCCGGTACGGCAACATCGCGGGCCAGCTGAAGCAGTTCCTCGACACCACCGGCGGCATCTGGCAGCAGGGCGCCCTCGCCGACAAGCCGGCCACCGGCTTCACCAGCGCCCACAACGCGCACGGCGGCAACGAGTCCACGCTGCTCGCCCTCTACAACACGTTCCACCACTGGGGCTCGGTCATCGTCTCGCCCGGCTACACCAACCCGGTCGTCTACGGCGCCGGCGGCAACCCGTACGGCACCTCGCACCCCGGCGGCAGCGGCGCCGTCAGCGAGGAGACCCTGACCGCGGCCCGCTACCAGGGCGAGCGCCTCGCCACGTTCGCCGCCCGCCTGGCCGCCACCGCCCCTTCCACCGCCCCTTCCACCGCCGGCTGAGCCGGAAGCCGGCCATTCCAGGAATGGCCGGCTCCGGACACACGGCAGATCGGGTCGGATCCGATCAGGTCAGGCCAGGTCAGCGGCTCTCGGTGAAGTAGCCGAGCAGGTCCGTGATCACGTGGTTGCTGCCGCCCCAGCTGTTGAAGACGCTCACCTTGCCGTCCCCGACCGGAGTCGTGACGTGGTTCGGGACGGTGAGGCCGGGCAGCGTGTTCAGGCTGCTCGCGTCCGTCCGTGCGCTCCCGTACCCGTGGACGGTCAGGAAGCCCGCGGCGGAAGTGTCGGTCGCGGTCACGTTCAGCACCGCGCCCACCGCGCCGGACGGCAGCCCGGCCACGGTCGTGGTCGCGCCCGGGGCCAGCTTGCCGGTGGTCCGGGTGTCGCCGAGGCGCTGGGGCACGACCGGCGTGAAGAGGGCCTTGCCGTCCTTGCCGTAGTAGCCCACCGCGTCCACGACCAGGTGCGTGGAACCGGCGTTGTTGTAGAGCGTGATCGTCCCGTTCGGGCCCACCGGCACGATGGCCTGGTTGGACTTGTCCTTGCCCGGCTCCGGGTTCAGGTTCGACGTCACGGGCCGCTTCGCCGGGTCCGGGTAGGCGATCACGTGCGTGTCCGACGTCGCCCCGGTACCGGTCAGGTTCAGCGCGACCGCCGTGGCGTCCGCGGGGATCCCGCCCACACCGGCGACCTTGACGGTGCGCGTCTGGCCGCCGGCGAGCGCGCCGCCCGCACCCGTACGGGTGTCGGCGACGCGGGTCGGGGTGACCGGGCTGAAGCGCTGCCCGATGTTCGGCTGGTAGTAGCCGACGAAGTCGACGATCAGCTTCGCCTCACCGGAGTTGAGCCGGAACCACACGGAACCGTCGGAACCGACCGGAACGGTGACGGTGTTGGACGACGTACCGCCCGCGCGGACGTTGACGTTCGAGGTCGCCGGACGGTCCTGGCGGTTCGGCGACACGCTGAGGTGGGTGTCCTCGCTCGCGCCGGTGACGGTCACGTTGAGGACCGCAGCGGTCATGCTGCCCGAGAGCGACCCGCCGGCCGGCAGGCGCGTGGACCAGGGCTCTCCGCCGCGCAGCGACCAGAGGTGGGTCCGGGTGTCGACGATGCGGAAGGGCTCGGTGGCCACGTACCCGGACGCCGGGTAGTCCACGCGCACCGTCTTGGTCACCGTGGACGTGGCGCCCTTGACGTCCTGGAGCTTGACCGTCACCTTGTACTCGCCCGGCGCGCTGTACGTGTGCTGCCCGGGGGAGTTGTAGTCACGCGACTCGAAGCCGCCGCCCTCGCCGCCGAAGTCGACCTGCATGCTCTGCACCGGCCACGGCGCCACCGTGGACTTCAGGTCGAGCCCCATGGTCAGCGGGGGAACGTGCTCGTCCGGACTGTCCGAGGCCGGCAGGACCGGCGAGGCGGTGAAGTCCGCGGCCAGCGGCTTGTCGGCCGCGGTCACCTTGGTCGTCTGCTCCGCGGTGGCCGTCCGGCCCACGCCGCTCACCGCCGTCACCTTGACCACGTAGTCGCCCGGCTTGGCATAGGTGTGCGCGGCGAGGGCCTGGGGCGCGTCGCCCTGCCGGGTGACGACCGGTTCCGCGCCGTCGCCGAAGTCGACGCGGTAGCTCATCGTGGAGGGCCACTTGCTGTCCGACGAGGCCTTCACCTCCACCTTGGTGCCGGCCGGCGCCCAGCTCTGGTCGATCGACATCGTGGCTCTGCTGAGGCCGTCCTGACCCTCGTAAGCCCCGCGGTCGAGGTACCCGCCGTTGCGCCCGGTGTTGGGGACCCGCGGGTCGTCCGCGGTCGGGTAGCCGCTGAAGTCGGTGGGCAGTACGCCCGGCGCCGTCGGGTCGGCGGAGTCGATGGTCGGAGAGCCGTCCATGGTGCCGACGCCGTCGGAGGACGGCGTGAGGATGTCGTGCGCGCCCTGCCCGGTGCCGGCCTGGAAGGCGGCCGGGTCCTTGTACGCGGTACCGGACCAGCTGTACACCTGCTCGGGGCCGGCGTTGCCGGCGATCAGGTTGTAGTCGGCGCGGGTTCCCGCCGTCGCGCTCTGGGCGACCAGGAACGGGTTGCGCGCACCGTCCGACGTGCAGTAACTGCTGCGGGCGGAGGTGATGACCACGTTGTTGAACGCGGCCGAGCCGGTCGAGTTCCCGCCGAGCGCCAGGGTGGCCGAGCACAGGCCCCGGAGCGTGTTGTTGGTGACGACGGTGCCGGGCGCGTCCGTCATGCCGAGCGCCGACGC
Source organism: Streptomyces sp. WM6372 (assembly GCF_001279655.1). Taxonomy (NCBI): domain Bacteria; kingdom Bacillati; phylum Actinomycetota; class Actinomycetes; order Kitasatosporales; family Streptomycetaceae; genus Streptomyces; species Streptomyces sp. WM6372. The sequence continues at coordinate 29,095 of NZ_LGDB01000211.1, forward strand.
GGAGACGCCCGAGATCACGTTGCGGGCGAGCACGGTGTTCCGCGAGCCGCCGTCGACCCGGACGCCTTGCAGTGCGCTCCGGGTGATGCGTACGTCGGCACTTCCCTCGCCGACCACGGCCCCGTTGCCCCCGGCGGCGTCCCGGCCCGCGCCGGCAACGATCTGGTCCAGCTCGACATCGCTGGACCGGCCGACCTGGAGGGGCGCGGCGAGCGTGATGCCGCGGACCACCACGTGGGACGCACCGCTGATGGTCATCCCCCTGCCGGAGCGGAGGCTCACACGGAGCGGGAGACCCTCTGCGTCGACCACGAAACCGATGGGCTTGCCGGGCTCCCCGGAGCGGTCGATCGTGACGGCTTCGTCGTACGCATTGCCCGGCTTGATCCGCACGGTCTGGCCCGGCGCCACGACCTTGGCGGCCGCCGAGATCGTGCAGAACGGCACGGCCTGTGAGCCGGATCCGCTGTCGGTGCAGTGGGAATCGAAGTGATTGTTCACGTAGAGGGAGTCGGGGGCATCGGCGGCCGTGGCCGCCGGTATGCCGAGGAGTGTGACCAGACCCGCGGTCAGCAGGACGGTCGTACGAGTGGGACGCACCAGCAGGGGTTCCTTTGCGGAAAGATGACCAAGGAGACCATCTTCTGCTGTCCGAAAGCCGATGTCACTTCGATTCGGCGCCGAACGCGCGGACTTCTCACCTATCACGTCCGATACCTGGAAACGGTGGACCTGAACCGTCACGCTTGCTCCATGAGCACTGGAAGTCACTCGCCCAACTCCCCTGCGCCCAGCTGGATTCCGGCCACCGGTATCGGAATCCGCAAGGCAGGAGTGATGTTTGACGCCGTACGTGTGGACGGTGACATGGGACGGGATCTCGCCGACCTCCTCGTCACGCTCACGGGCGGTGATCCCGGGCCGATCGTCGTTCAGGCCAACGGGCGGCGGCCCGTCTACTTCCTGATCCCGGTCGGGAGCGCCGCGTACCGGGCCTGGCCACCCGGATTCACGCGGCTCGCGTCGGGGCCGCGCCGGACCACGTACGTCCCCGTCCCCGCCCTCGACGGCGCCTGGCCGCTGGCCTGGCGGTGCCCGCCCACGCGCGAGGACCGGTTCGTGCACGCGCTGCTGCTGTACCGCGCCGCCGGCCTCTACCAGGCGAGCTGCGAGATCTCCTCGGCCACCACCGCGCAGGCGTCGGCCGCGGGGTCGATGAGCGGGAAGTGACCGACCCCGTCCAGCAGGGTCAGGCCCACGGTCTCCCCGGCCCCGGCCGCCGCGGCCACGTACGACTCGGCCACCGACGCCGGGACCACGATGTCCTCCCGGCCGTGGACGACGGCCGTCGCGATCCCGGTCGGCAGCAGGACCGCCGGGTCCGCGAACGGCAGCCGCTCCGCCCACTGGTAGGCGCCGCCCAACAGCTGCGCGGACGCGCCGCCGCACACACCCAGCTCCTCCGCGGCCACGAAGTCCGCGATGGGGGCCAGCGCCACCACCCCGCGCAGCAGCGGCGGGGAAGGCAGCCTCCAGGCGGCCGGCGACTGGGGGGGCAGGACGTGCCGGGCCGACGCCCACAGCGCGAGGTGGCCGCCCGCGGAATGGCCGGTGATGACGGTACGGCGCGGGTCCGCCTGCGGGAGGTGGGCCGGGACGAGCCGCGGGAGGGCGTCCATCGCGGCGGCGACGTCGTCGAAGGTCTCGGGCCAGCGGCCGGCCACGTGCCCCTCGGCGTTCTGGTGCGGCAGGGAACTTCCGCGCCGGTACTCGACGTTGGCGACGGCGAAACCCCGGCGGGCCAGGAAGTCCGCGAGCGGGGTGATGTGGTGCCGGTCGTACGGGGCGCGCCAGGCGCCGCCGTGCAGGAGTACCACCAGCGGGACCGATCCCGTGGCGCTCTCGCCGCGCGGGGCGTAGAAGTCGATCACCTGGTCGGGGTGGTCCCCGTACGCCCCCGTCGCGTCCGGGGCGACCGGCGGGTGGGCGAAGGCCGAGGCGGCCTCGGCGGCGTCCCGTTCGACTGCGGGGTCCGTCATCGGCTCAACCTCTCGGTAACGCGTGGGACTGGAGTTCCGGCAGAGCGGGACCGTATCAGGCCGGAACGGGAGTGTCGGTGGGGGGCGGGGGCCGTGGCCGGGGATGTGCGGGGGCGGACGGAGCCGAAGCCCCGCCCGCCCGGTTGCCGTGACGTTTCGCCCCTACATCACCCGAAAATGTGACCCAGTGTCCGGGCCGCACGCTCCGCGTCGGCGAAACCGACGTACAGCGGCGTGAAACCGAAGCGCAGGACGTCGGGGGCGCGGAAGTCCCCGATCACGCCGCGGGAGATCAGGTCGTCCATGACCGCGCGGGCGTTCTCGGTGCGCAGCGAGACCTGGCTGCCGCGCCGGTCGTGCTCGGCGGGGGTGACCGACTCGACCTTCCCGGCCGGGACGTACACGGCCACGCACTCCAGGAAGAAGTCGGTCAGGGCGAGGGACTTGGCCCGTACGGCTTCCACCGAGACCCCGTCCCAGGCGTCCAGCGCCGCTTCCAGGGCCAGCATGGACAGGATGTCCGGGGTCCCGACCCGGCCGCGCACCGCGCCGGCCGCCGGGGTGTAGTCCGGGGTCATCGCGAAGGGGTCCGCGTGGCCGTTCCAGCCGGGGAGCGGGGAGTCGAAGGCCCCCTGGTGGCGGGCGGCGATGTAGAGGTACGCCGGGGAGCCGGGGCCGCCGTTCAGGTACTTGTACGTACAGCCGACCGCGAGGTCGACGCCGTGCTCGTCGAGGCCGACGGGGAGGGCTCCGGCCGAGTGGCAGAGGTCCCAGACGGTGACGGCCCCGGCGGCGCGGGCCGCCGCGGTGAGGGCCGGGAGGTCGTGGAGCCGGCCGGTGCGGTAGTCGACGTGGTTGAGGAGGACGACGGCGGTGTCCTCCCCCATCGCCTCGGCCGCGTGCGAGGGGTCGACCGGTACGACCGTGAGGCCGGTCATCCGGGCGGCCGACTCGGCGATGTAGCCGTCGGTGGGGAAGGTGGAGGCGTCGACCAGCATCCGCGTGCGCCCGGGGCGGGCCAGGCGGGCGGCGCCGACCAGGGCCTTGAACAGGTTGACGCTGGTGGAGTCTCCGACGACCGTCTGACCGGGGGCCGCGCCGATGAGCGGGGAGAGCTTGTCGCCGATCCGCTCGGGGGCGGTCCACCAGGTGCCGGTGCTCCAGGACTGGATGAGCTCCGTGCCCCACTCGTGGGTGATGACCTGGGCGATGCGGGCCGCGACCCCGGTCGTCAGCGCTCCCAGGGAGTTGCCGTCCAGGTAGACGACGCCGTCGGGGAGCGTGAAGCGGTCGCGGAGCTTGCCGAGCTCGTCGGCGGTGTCGAGGGCGGCGGCGCGGGCCGCGAGGTCCGCCGGGAGTTTCGCGTTCGCGTCAGACATGGCTGCGGGCCGTCCAGAGCTCCGGGAACACGTTCTTCGTGGCGCGCTTTTCGAGCCAGGTCACGCCGGCCGAGCCGCCCGTGCCGGTCTTGGCGCCCATGGCCCGGCGGGTGGCGACCAGGTGGTCGTTGCGCCAGCGCCAGACGAGCTCCGCGACGTCCGTGAGGACCTCGCCGAGGCGGTGGAGGTCGAGCTGCGCGTCGGGGTCCGCGTACAGGGAGGTCCAGACGGCCTCGACCTCGGGCGAGGGCTCGTACCGCCGGGAGAGGTCCCGCTCCAGGACCGCCTGCGGGACCGGCAGGCCGCGGCGGGCCAGCAGGCGCAGGACCTCGTCGTACAGGCTGGGCTCCTGGAGCGCCTTCTCCAGCTCCGCGTGGACGCGCGGGGCGCCGCGGTGCGGGACGAGCATCGAGGCCGACTTCTCGCCGAGCAGGAACTCCATGCGGCGGTACATCGCCGACTGGAAGCCGGAGCCCTCGCCGAGGGCGGCGCGGTAGGCGTTGAACTGGCCCGGGGTGAGCTGGGCGAGCGGACGCCAGGAGGCGTTGAGGGCCTCCAGTTCGCGGAGGGATCGTTTCAGCGCATCCATCGCGACGGGGATGCTGTCCTCGCGGAGGGCCTTCGCGGCCGTCTCCCATTCGTGGACGATGACCGTGAACCACAGCTCCATGACCTGGGTCGTCACCAGGAAGACCATCTCGCCCGGGTCGTCCGAACGGAGGTGCTGGAGGTGGGTGAGGACGTCCGCCTGGACGTAGTCCTCGTACGGGGTCGTGCCGGCGAAGTCGAGGTTCGGGGTGTCCGAACCGGCTCCGGAGGCATCAAGGGTGTTCGACATCGCTGTCTCCTCGACACGTGCTTCCGGGTAGCGGTCCGCCCCTTTCGATGGGTGAGTGGAGCCCCGGTCCCCTGCTCGCATCATAGGACCGGTTGGCGGACTCCCTCTATTGGGGTGTGACTGGGGTCACAGGTGTTTTTCGGACACTACGGCATGCCGGGGGCCCGCGCGCGGGACCCCGGCGGTCCGGATGGGGCTCAGGCGCCGAGGACGTCCGCGGCCGTCTCGGAGGAGTCGCGCAGGAAGGTGGAGCAGCGCTCGTACTCCTCCTTCTCGCCGATCGCCTCGGCGGCGCGGGACAGGGCGTACAGGGCGCGCAGGAAACCGCGGTTCGGCTCGTGCTCCCACGGCACGGGGCCGTGGCCCTTCCAGCCGGCGCGGCGCAGGGCGTCGAGGGCGCGGTGGTAGCCCGTACGGGCGTACGCGTACGACTCGACGGTGCGGCCGGCGGCGAACGCCTCGTCGGCGAGGACCGCCCAGGCGAGGGAGGAGGTCGGGTGCGCGGCGGCCACCTCGACGGCGGGCGTGCCGGCGGCGATGGCCTCGCGGCCCGGCTCGTCGGGGAGGTGGGTGGGGGCGGGGCCCCCGAGCAGGTTCTGGTGAATGGACATGCCCCAAGTCTGGGGTATCGGGCAGCTCCTCCCACGGCGAAGGGCCCGGTCCGCCGTCGCGAGACGGTGGACCGGGCCCTTCAACGCGGGATGCGGCGGGGTGCGGCCGGTGTTACTTCAGCTTCGTGCCCGTCGAGCGCAGGTTCGCGCACGCCTCGGTGACGCGCTTGGCCATGCTCGCCTCGGCGAGCTTGCCCCAGGTGCGCGGGTCGTAGGTGGACTTCTTGCCGACCTCGCCGTCGACCTTCAGGACACCGTCGTAGTTGCGGAACATGTGGTCCGCGACCGGGCGGGTGAAGGCGTACTGGGTGTCGGTGTCGAGGTTCATCTTCACGACGCCGTTCTCCAGCGCGGTGGCGATCTCCTGCTCGGAGGAGCCGGAGCCGCCGTGGAAGACGAAGTCGAACGGGCTGGTCTTGCCGTACTTCTCGCCGACGCCCTGCTGGAGGTCCTTCAGCAGCTCGGGACGCAGGACGACGTTGCCCGGCTTGTAGACGCCGTGCACGTTGCCGAAGGAGGCGGCCAGCAGGTAGCGGCCCTTCTCGCCCAGGCCCAGGGCCTCGGCGGTGCGGATCGCGTCGTCGACGGTGGTGTACAGCTCGTCGTTGATCTCGTGGGTGACGCCGTCTTCCTCGCCACCGGTCGGGGTGATCTCGACCTCAAGGATGATCTTCGCGGCGGCGGCCTTGGCGAGCAGCTCCTGGCCGATGGCCAGGTTGTCGGCCAGGGTCTCGGCGGAGCCGTCCCACATGTGCGACTGGAAGAGCGGGTTCAGACCACGGGCCACGCGCTCGGCGGACACCTCCAGGAGCGGGCGGACGTAGCCGTCCAGCTTGTCCTTGGGGCAGTGGTCCGTGTGCAGCGCGACGGTGACGTCGTACTTGGCCGCAACGATGTGCGCGAACTCGGCCAGGGCGACCGCGCCCGTGACCATGTCCTTCTTGTACTGGCCACCCAGGAACTCCGCACCACCGGTGGAGATCTGGATGATGCCGTCGCTCTCGGCCTCCGCGAAGCCGCGCAGTGCAGCGTGCAGGGTCTGGGTCGAGGTCACGTTGATCGCCGGGTAGGCAAACTTGCCTGCCTTCGCCCGGTCGAGCATCTCGTTGTAGACCTCGGGGGTTGCGATGGGCATCTGTCCGCTCCTTGGATGTGCGGGGAGTGTGCGATTGCTGGCCCTGACCTGGGGGCGACGTAACCGTCGCGCTCATCTTTCCAGACTCCGCGCGACACTCCACCCGTGCCGGGTGGACCGTTTCACGTGAAACACTCCGCCCGGCCGGGAAAGAGCAGGTCAGGACCTGTGCCCGCAGCACCGGGGACCTAAGTCACCAGTTCTGCGGGGGTCAGCATGCGAGACCGAACAAGATCAACTGCGATCGGGCGGGATCGGCCCGGGTGCGGGATCCGCCCAGGTTCGGGATCAGCTCAGGTTCAGGATCAGCCCGGGTGCGGGATCAGCCCAGGTCGAGATCGGCGAGCCGGTAGCCGGTGAGGTACGGCAGACCCGCCTCGGCGATGGCGTCCGCGGCGCCGCGGTCCACGATCGTGGCGACGGCGACGACCTCACCGCCGGCCTCGCGGACGGCCTCGACGGCGGTCAGCGGGGACCCGCCGGTGGTGGAGGTGTCCTCGACGACCAGGCAGCGCTTGCCCTTCACGTCGGTGCCCTCGATACGGCGCTGCATGCCGTGGGCCTTCTGCGCCTTGCGGACGACGAACGCGTCCAGGCGACCGCCGCGCGCGGCGGAGGCGTGCAGCATCGAGGTCGCGACCGGGTCGGCGCCCAGGGTCAGACCGCCCACGCAGTCGAAGTCCAGGTCGGCGGTGAGGTCGAGCATGACCTGGCCGACCATCGGGGCCGCCTCGCCGTCCAGGGTGATCCGGCGGAGGTCGATGTAGTAGTCGGCCTCCTTGCCGGAGGAGAGGATCACCTTGCCGTGCACGACGGCCTTGTCCTTGATCTGCTGCAGAAGCGCATCGCGTACATCAGTCATGACCCCGAGCTTAAAGGCGCGCTAACCGAGCCGGCGCCACGTCCACGTCGTGGAGATCTCCAGCGGGTCGACCGGCGTGACCAGGCGCGGGAGGCTGTTCAGCCCGTTCGGCGGACCGGACTGGGGCTCCACGCAGACCGCCTCGGACTCCTCGTCGTAGATGACCACCCACTCCTCGCGGCTGCGGACCTTCAGCTCCAGCGCGCCGGGCCAGGTGAGGGTGACGTCCACGCCGTTCGGCATGCCGAAGCAGTCGTCCCAGGGGCCGGGCTTGGGAGCGACACGGTGCCCGGTGGGGATGTGGTCGGCGTCCCGCTCCTCCTGCCACTCGGCCTCGAAGTCGAGCCGCGCGTCCTCGCCGGTGCCGAGGTTGCGGCGGAACCAGGGGTGCCAGCCGGCCTGGGCCGGGAAGGAGTCGCCGTACGTCTCGACGCCCATGGAGAGCGTCAGGCCCTCGGCGGTCAGCTCGACGGTCTGGGTGACCCGGCCGGGCCAGGGCCACGGGTCGGCGAGGTCGTAGACGAACGCCGCGTCGGTGTCGCCGTGGCGGACCTTGCGCCAGGGGTGGTCGCGGCCGAAGCCGTGGATGGCGTGCGGGGGGTGGTTGAGCGGGAGCTCGCGGAGGATTCCGCCGTCCCGGAAGCGCCCGTTCGCGGTCCGCCCGCACCACGGCACCATGGGGAACGCGCCGAAGTGCGCCCCTTGGCGCAGCAACTCCGTGCCGTCGATGCGCAGACTGCTGATCCGGCAGCCGTTCTCCTGGTCGACGGTCACCTCGGCGCCGCCCGCGCTCAGTTGCGTACTCATGCGCCCGACTCTAACGACGGGTCAGCGGCGCCGTCGCAGGGCTCGGCCGACGACGACCGCCGAGGCCAGCGCCAGGGCGGCGGCCGGGGCGATCCAGCGCAGACTGGCGCCGGCGCCCGAGGCCGCGGGGGCCGGGACCGGGGCGTAGCGGCCGCGCGGCGGCGCGTGGTCCACTTCCTCGGCGCTCCGGCCGATCATGGTGCGGCGGGCGTGGGCGGCCTCGGCGGGGGGCTGCGCGGCGGCGGCGAACTCGTCGACGTCCCCGATGTCGCCGATCTCCCCGATCCGGTCGAGCTCCGGGAGGCCCTCGAAATCGCCGTCCATGAAGGGCTCCAGGGACGGGGGCGGCACTTCGGTGTCGAAGACGGACGCCGTGACCTCGTCGGTGACACCGCCGTCCTTGCCGTCGGCGCCTTCTTCCCCGTCCGCGCCGGCCTCGGCCTCCTCCGCCTCCGCGATGACGTCGGTCACCGGCTCACCCGCTCCGGCCGCCAGCGCAGCGAGCTGCTCGGCGGCCCGGTCCAGGAGGCGGCGGACGGCGGTGGCGGTGGCCTCCGGCGGGAAGGCGGCGGCCCGCCCGTCGGCGGTGCCCTCGGCGGTGAACTCCAGCCGGGTCCCGTCGTCGGCCGGGGTCAGCAGCAGCGCGAGCGCCAGCTTGACGGTGCCGCTGCCGCGGATCTCGGTGCCCTCGCCGGCCACGGTGAAGCGGTCCGGATCCCGTTCGGTGACGGTCAGGGAACCGCGGTAGGTGACGGTGTTCCCGCCGACCCGCAGTTTGAGGCGGCCCGACACGGGCCCGGACGCCGCGTCGGCGTCCTGCTGGAGCCCGGGAACGCAGCGGGCCACCCGGGCGGGGTCGCGCAGCACGGCGCGGAGGTCGTCTGCCGGTACCGGAACGAACACCTGATGCTCCATGTGGTCGAGCCTACCGAGGGGAGGCCCTCCCGTACCCGGTCCGGCACTCACGAATGGCCGGTACCTCCGAATGGCCGGTGCCTCCGAATGGCCGGTGCTTGCGCTTGGCCGGCGCCTACGCCTGGCTCGTGCTTACGCGTGGCCGGTGCCTATGCCTGGCTCGTGCTTACACGTGGCCGGTGCCTACGCCTGGCCGGCGCTGGCGGATCGGCCCGCGCCCACGAACGGCCGGTGCTTACGAATACCTCGGGTGCGGCAGCGTCGACGGCGGCAGGCCGGCCACCCGCGTCCGCTCGGCGTCGCGCGCGGCGTCCCGCAGGGACTGCGTGGACAGCGAGCGCGGCCACGGCGTGTCCCGGTCCACCCGCAGCTCGGGGACCCGCTCCCGGCCGGCCAGGACGAAGCCCCAGTCCTGCGGTGGCGCGTCCGACGTGCCGGGGCTGCGGTCGGGGCCGGCGGCGAAGCCGGAGAGCCGGCCGCCGGCGCTGTAGGGCGCGGTGCGCAGGCCGGCCGCGCGCAGGGTGGCCTCGACCGTCCAGTAGGTGCGCGGGCGGGTGGCCAGCGGGCCCGCGTGCACGGCGAGCCGCCCGCCGGGGCGCAGGGCCCGCGCGGCGAGCCCGTAGAACTCCTGCGAGTACAGCTTGGTGCTCGGGGTGATGCCCGGGTCGGGGAGGTCGGAGACGATGACGTCGAACCGGTCCCGGGCGGCGGGCCCGCGCAGCCATTGGAACGCGTCCTGCGTGACGACGCCGAGGCGCGGGTCCTCGTACGCCCGGCCGTTGAGCGCGGACAGCATCGGGTCGGTGCGGGCGAGCCGGACCACGCCGGGGTCGAGCTCGACGACGGTGACGGAGGCGACGTCCCGGTAGCGCAGCACCTCGCGGGCGGCGAGCCCGTCGCCGCCGCCGAGCACCAGGACGCGGGCGTGCGGACCGGTCATCGCGGGGTGCACGAGGGCCTCGTGGTAGCGGTACTCGTCGTAGCCGCTGACCCGCAGCCGGCCGTCGAGGAACAGGTCGAGGGAGCGCGGGGAGCCGGTGGCGGGGCCGGTCAGGACGAGCTCCTGCACGCCGGTCTGCCGCGCGACCCGGACCTCGGCGCCGTAGACGGCGTGGCGGGCGACCCGCTCGAAGTCGTCGGCGAGGACGGTCGCGCAGGCGAGGACGGCGAGCACGGTGAGGTGCGCGGCGATCAGCAGCCAGCGGGAGCGGCGGCTCAGGTCGCGGCGGAACAGCCACAGGACGAGGCCCGCCCCGACGACCGCGTTGACGGTGCCGGTCAGCATGGCGCCGGTCAGCTGGCCGAGCAGCGGCAGCAGCAGGAAGGGGAAGGCCAGCCCGCCGACGAGGGCGCCCACGTAGTCGGCGGCGAACAGGTCGGCGACGGCGCCGCCCGCGTCCTGCCTGCGGATGCGCTGGATGAGGACCATCAGCAGCGGGATCTCGGCGCCGATGAGCACGCCGATCGCGAAGGAGAACGCCACGAGCGCGGGCCGCGATTCGCCGAGCCAGGCGAAGCTCGCGTACAGCGACATCGCGGAGAGCCCGCCGAGCAGCGCGAGGCCCGCCTCGATGGCGGCGAACCCGAAGGCGGGCCGTCTGCGCAGCCGTTTGGCCAGCAGGGAGCCGACGCCCATCGCGAAGACCATGACGGACAGCACGACGGACGCCTGGGTGACGGAGTCGCCGATGAGGTAGGAGCCGAGGGCGAGCAGCTCCAGCTCGTACACGAGGCCGCAGGCGGCGCAGACGAACACGGTGGCCAGGACGAGGAGTCGGCCGGTCCGGGGCCGTACGGGCAGGGCGGCCGGGAGGGTCGCCACGCCCCGCGGCTCCGGAGCCGGGAGCACCCGGCGCGGGACGGAACGGTCGATCATGAAGCGAACCGTACGTCACCACCCACTCACATCCCGTCACCCACATGGGTGCAAGTGGCGCACCGTTCCATCCGGTTGGCGTAACCGTGTGGGGAGGCTCGCGGCGCCCGCGCCCCGGAAGCCCCAGCCCAGTCCCGCACTACCGTGCGGCGGACTCCAGGGCTCCGCTCGGTGCGCCCATGCGCACGCCGACCCTCGTACGAGTGGCCACCAACTGGCCTTCCTGCGGGTACGCGTGCCAGGTCCGCCAGCGCACCTGGCCCTCGTGGTGCTGCGCGAGCATGGCGGTGAAGGCGTACGGGCTGCCGGGAAAGGTTCCGGCCAATCCGTTCGGGTGATCCGCGACCAGCGCGAGCAGCTCCTGCGCCCGCCCCGCGAACGAGCCCTGCGACAGGGTCTCGACCCGCGCGGCGAACTCGTAGTCCCAGTCGCCCATCCGCTTGGCCACGCCGAGCGGCAGCGGCGTACGGCTGCCGGGCATGCAGGCGACCGTCTCCGAACAGAGCACCCCGCCCTCCTCCAGGAGCACCTGGTGCGAGGCGCCGAGGAGGCGCAACTCCAGCTTCGCACCCGCCAGTTCGAGGTTCAGTACGGCCAGGGCGGGCAGCCGGTCCCGACCCAGGGCCCAGGCGAGATCGGCGGCACGCGTGTCGGTGTAGGTGGTCTGGAGGGTCGTGAGCATGAGTCGGCTCCGCAAACGCGCGAGGGAGATGGGCCGGGGCCCGCCAGCGGTAGTCAACGGGTGGGGGGACACCGGCACGGGTCCACAGGAAGTCCAGGGAGGTCCGAGGACTGGTCTACTCAACCGAGGGAATCATGAAAGGCACGGCACTCACAGCGTTTTTACCCAACTTGATTGGGTTTACATCCCCCCGGGGGCTACACAGTTCACGTGTTCAACCCACGGGTCCCGCGCGGACGGTTTCCAGCCGACCCGGGTCAGCTGGAACCGCAGCCCCCACCGCCGCAGGAGGACGAGGATCCGCCGCAGGACGAGGAGGAACCGCAGGAGGATCCGCTCGAACACCCGCCGGAGGAGCCGTCCCCGCCCGCCCACCACGAGGAGCCCGAACCGGATCCGGAGCCGGAGCCGGAGCCGGAGCCGGAATCGGCACCGGTCCAGGCACGGACCACCTTCCTGACCAGAGCCACGAAGCACACGACGACCACCGCGGCCAGCACCCAACCGAAAACAGACATGAGCTCAAACCCCCGTTCATCGCCCGGTCCCCCCGGGTGTGAAGGGGAGATGCCCGCAGGCCACCGGGGCCAAAGCACACTTGAGCAAGTCCAGAGGTTCCCCGCGGAACGACGCCCATGAGCGCACCCGCGGGCGGCAGAGGCCCCTCCCGAACCGCCCCTCCCGAACCGCCGCCCCGCATCCTTCTGCCATCGCGAGGGTCGGCCCGCGTCCCAAACAACGTGCACTCGCCGAAAGTGCCTGAACTCCGGGCGCGCGCCTAGGAAAATCCCAAACAGCGTGCACCCACCGGTGCGTGGCCCCCGTCTCCTACTGTCCTTCCTGAAGCCGGGGATCACCGGCTCGCTCGTCCACCGGGAGATCCCCCCGACCTCAGGAAGGAACCACGTGCAGCTGAGGCTGATGTACATGATCATCGCGGTCCTCGTGGCGCTCGTCGCCGCTCTGGCCGGCAGCTTCTTGACCGTCGCCGAGGGAGGGCGGCGCACGGCGGCCTTCAAGGCCGGAGCACTGACCTTCGCCGGCTCCCTGTCGCTCCTCATCGTGGTCATGGGCGCCCTGGGTGTGGTGGGCCCGTGAGCGGCACGGGCGCCCTTCGGGGGCGCGTGCAGGCCGAGGACCCCTCCTCGCTCGACGAGGTGCTCGTGAAGGTACGACGACACCGCACGCACCTCTCACGGCTGATGAGCGCCCCCGACGCGACTCGTCTCGTCCTCGGGCTGCTGTACCTGAGCCGGAGGGCGCACGCCGCTCCCGGCGCCGGCGTGCCGACGTGGTCGTGGTTGCTGGACCAGCCCGCAGGACGCGGTTCGGCGATCCGTACCGCCGTGGGCGCGTGTCTGGCCCACTGGCTTCCCGCAACCGACGTACCGGGCGCCGATGCGGGCACGAGGAGCCTGATGCCCGTTCCGCCCCCCGGTTCCGAAGGACCACTGCACGCGCTCGTCCAGGTCATCGGCTCCACCCAGCGGGTCGGTCCCCTGCTCGATCAATGCCTGCGGGACCTCTCGGCCGACCAGGCGGAGGGCAGCCACTACTTCACGCCGGTCGACATGGCGCGCCTCATGGTCGGCGCGGCCGTTCCCCGCGACGGGCACAGGGTGCTGGACCCGGTCTGCGGTTCAGGAGGACTCCTCGTCGAGAGCCACCGCTACGTCCGCGACCGCGTCGAGCTGGACCCGGCCCTGTCCTTGCAGGGGAAGGAGCGGCACGCCCACACCTCACAGGTGGCCCGCATGAACTTCGCCGTGCGGGGGATCGCCGCCCACGTCTTCCCGCCCGGGGACAGCCTCGCGGAGCCCGAACCCGAGCCCCACGACATCATCCTGGCCAACCTTCCCTTCAACCAGCGCGACTGGGCGCCGGAGGACAAGCCGGAGGACAAGGCGGAGCAGAGCGCCCGCCGGCCGGCGGCGGGCCCGGTCCCCGTCGATCCCCGATGGCCGGAGGAACCGCCGTCCCGCGGATCCGCCGACTCCGCATGGATCCAGCACATCGCACACGCGCTGGCACCGGCCGGACGCGCCGCCTTCCTGATGGCCGACAGGGTGGCGAACAGCCGACAGCCCATCACCCGAAGGCTCCGGGAGCGCCTCCTGCGTGACGACCTCGTCGAATGCGTGATCGCCTTGCCGCCTCGCGTGTTCGGTCACACCCAAGCCCCGGCGTGTCTGTGGGTGCTGAACAGGGACAAGAGCGCGCGCCCCGACTGGGGTGTCGTGGACCGTCGCCGACAGGTGCTCTTCATCAACGCGCGGCGGGCCTTCGAACCGGTCCCGGGGTCGAGGGCACGGAGGCTGGGCGACAAGAACACGGCGTCGATCCTGTCCACCCTCGCAGCCTGGCGCGGCCTCTCCGAGCAGGGCGCCGCGCCCACGCCCTACATCGACGCGGCCGGCTGGTCCCGAAGCTGCTCCACCGACGAGATCTCCGGCCGCGAGTACAGCCTGATGCCGACCTCGTACGCCGTGGAGCCGCCGGGTCCCACACGGGACACACGGAGCCGGATCGAGCGGCTCAAGCTCGAACTGGTCCATCAGTTCGAGCAGATGGGCCAACTGGAACTCCAGCTCCTGGACGCCTTGGAGGAGATCTGATGGAAGCCGGTACCCACCAGGCCGATCCGGACACGGCGGCCTGGCCGACGACCTCCATCGAGATCGAGCGGGCCCGCAGGAACATTCACATCACCTCCGGCTTCCTCGAGGAGGGGGCCTTCGATCAGGCTCCGGGAGTCGTCAGCTCGACGTTCGTCCAGGACGGGCGCATCCTCTCGCCCCGGACCGACACGTGCGGGCCGGGCGGGTCCCCGCCCACCCGGGCCACCCTCAGGGAGGGCGACCTGGCCGTGGTGCTCGTCAGACGGGTGGGCGATTCCGCGCTGGTCACCGCCGCGCACGCGGGGTGGACGGCGACCAGGTCGATCGGGATCGTCCGCGCCGAGCCGCACCTCGTGCGGTGGCTGCGCATCTGGCTGCAGACGCCCACGGCCAAGGCCCGGATCGACGAGGACGTGACGGCGCACGTCGAGCCCACCGTCAGCCTCGACACCCTCCGCCGCATGCTGTTCCCGCTGCCCCCGCCGGACGTCGTCACCGCGTACCACCGGGCCTTCGGCCTCATCGAGGAGATGGCCTCCCTCTACCGGGACACCGCGCGGAAGGCGGTGGAACTGGCCGACGCCCTCCACGACGACTGGGCGTCGGCGGATCCCTCCTGGGAAAAACGGACGCTCGCCGAGGTCGCCAGACCGAAGACGGGCAAAGGTTCCGAACGCTCGCTCCCCCCTGTGCCGACGGGACCCACCATCGACGTGATCGCGCCGAGCGACCTCTTCGACCTCCCCGTGCCCCACGTGGAGAGCTTCCGCCTGCGAAGCCCGGCGGACGCCGGCGAGGCACATCCTCCCGGCACCTTCATGCTGAGCACCCGTCCCGACGGCGCGCACATCGCTGTGACGCGCCGCCCGGCGACACCCCTCAGAGGTGTCGTGGCGGTACGGCCCGTCGAGGACGGGGACCGCTGGTGGCTGCTCCACGAACTCAGAAGCCGGAGCGGCGACATCACGCAGATGACGCAGGGCCGCAACGCCCGGGAGATCTCCGCGGGTGCCCTCAAGCGTCTGGAGGTCACCTGGCCGGACCGGTTCACGCGCACCGACTTCCACGCGATGGCCGATCCCCTGCACACCACGGCGCGACTCCTGATCTCCAAGACCGCGACGCTGCACGCCCTGCGGGACGCGCTCCTGCGCGACATCTCGGCAAAGGCCGGCGTCCTGCGGGAGCAGGCGGCGGAGCCGGAAGAGGAGGGCGCCACCGCTCCCCGCCCCGCTGCGGTCCCCGCAACACCCGGAAGCGAGACCGGCGATGAGTCAGGATGGTCTCCGGAGCATCGACGGGTACCCGAGTGAGAACGGTGGAGACATGAGCGCCAGGCCACTGCTGAACCGAAGGCTGGACGGACTCGGGACGACGATCTTCGCGGAGATGTCGGCGCTGGCGACAGCGACGGGCGCGATCAACCTGGGCCAGGGCTTCCCGGACACGGACGGCCCGGAGTCCGTACGCGAGGCTGCCGTACGAGCGCTGCGCGACGGCCGCGGCAACCAGTACCCGCCGGGCCCGGGCATCCCGGAGCTGCGCCAGGCGATCGCCGACCACCAGCGCCGCTTCTACGGCCTGGGTCTCGACCCGGACACGGAGGTCCTGGTCACCGCGGGGGCGACGGAAGCGATCGCCGCGACCATGCTCGCGCTGCTGGAGCCCGGCGACGAGGTGATCGCCTTCGAACCCTTCTACGACTCCTACGCCGCCTGCATCGCCATGGCCGGCGCGCACCGGGTGCCGCTCACCCTGCGCGCACCGTCGTTCCGCCCGGACCTGGACGAACTGCGGTCCAAGATCACCCCACGGACCCGCCTCCTGCTCCTGAACACGCCGCACAACCCGACCGGGACGGTCCTCACCGCCGAAGAGCAGAGCGCCATCGCCGCGCTCGCCGTCGAACACGACCTGCTCGTCGTCACCGACGAGGTGTACGAGCACCTGGCCTTCGACGGCGCCACCCACGTCCCGATGGCGACGATGCCCGGCATGCGCGAGCGCACCGTCTCCATCTCCTCCGCCGGCAAGACCTTCTCCTTCACCGGGTGGAAGGTCGGCTGGGTCATGGCGGACGGCCCGCTCGTCGCCGCGGTCCGGACCGCCAAGCAGTACCTGACGTACGTCAGCGCGGGCCCGTTCCAGTACGCGATCGCCGAGGCGCTCCGCCTGCCGGACGCGTACTTCGACGGCTTCCGCGCCGACCTGCAACGCAAGCGCGACCTGCTCGGCGCCGGCTTGCGCGCGGCCGGGTTCGAGGTCTACCAGCCCCAGGGCACGTACTTCATCACGACCGACATCACCCCCTTCGGCGAGAAGGACGCCTACGCCTTCTGCCGTGAGCTGCCCGAACGCTGCGGTGTCGTCGCCATTCCCAACTCCGTCTTCTACGACGACCCGGACGCCGGCCGCAGCCAGGTCCGCTTCACCTTCTGCAAGAAGGACGACGTCCTCCACGAGGCCGCCGACCGCCTGCAACGCCTCGCGTCCTGAACCCACGCCCGGCGACGACCCCCCGGCCGGCCGGAGCGGCGTGTGACGGACGGGCTCCGAGTTCACCGGAGATTCCGAGGGCATTCACGCCCCCCGCGAGGCCGTGAGCTTTAGGGTGCCCGAGGCCCTCCTCGTCCGGACGGCTTCCACTCGCAGCGCGGGAAAGACGGGGTTCATGACGGCGACGGGCAGTGTGTCGGTTTCCGTGCGGCCGCAGCGACTCCGGACCGGCAGGGTGCCCGCGGCCCTCGTCGCGCTCGGGGTCTTCGCCGCCGTGCGGATCGGCGGGGCGGTGGTGCTCGCCGTCGGGGCGTGGTGGGCCGGGCGGAGCCCCGTGCGCGTGCTCGGGTACTCCTGGGACTCCGTCTGGTACCTCGGCATCGCCGTCCACGGCTACGGCCGCACCCAGATGTGGGCCCGGTCCGGGCTGGTCCAGAGCGACTACGCCTTCTTCCCGCTCTACCCGCTGCTCGTACGGCTGGCCGGGGCCACCCCCTGGGCCGGGCTGCTGGTGGCCTGGACCGCCGCCGTGGTGGCCGCCGCCGGGGTGTACCGCGTCGGGGAGCTGCTGCTCGGCCGGCGCGTCGGGGTGCTGCTGGTGGCGCTGTGGGCGGCGACCCCGCACTCCGTGGTGCTGACCCTCGCCTACACCGAGCCGCTGCTGGCCGCGCTGGGCGCCTGGGCCCTGTACGCCGTACTGCGCCGGCGCTGGCTGTGGGCCGCGGGCCTCGCGATACTCGCCGGTCTGACCCGGCCGACCGGGATCGCCGTCGCCGCCGCCGTGACCGCCGTCGCGCTGCACGCGCTGCTCGTACGGAGGTCCCGCGCGCCCGAGGTGTGGGCGGCCGCGCTGCTGGCCCCGGCGGGCTGGGCCGCGTACGTCCTCGCCGTCGGGATACGTACGGGGGAGCCGGCCGGGTACTTCACCGTGCAGCGGCGCTGGGGCTCCCGCTTCGACTTCGGCTCGTACACGACGGGCAGCATATGGCGGGTGCTGACCGGCGGGCACGTACCGCTCGCCACCGTCGTGACCGTCGTGATCCTCGCCGCCGCCGGGTTCCTGGGGGTGCTCCTGGCGCTGGACCGGATGCCTCCGGCGCTGCTCGTCTACACCGCCGTCCTGCTGCTGATCGCCTACGGCGGGGCCGGCTACTTCGAGTCGAAGCCGCGCTTCCTGCTGCCCGCGTTCCCGCTGCTCCTGCCGGTCGCGGCCGCAATGGCGCGAGCCCGGCCGCGCTCCGCGGTCGCTGTGACCGCGGGGCTGGCCGGGCTCTCGTACGGCTACGGGCTGTACCTGTTGCTGGTCGCCCGCGTACCGCTGTGACCGGGGGCGACTAGTTGTCGTCGCCGTCCTTGTCGTCGCCTTCACCGTCGGTGGAGTCGATCTCCTTCTCCAGTCCGAGCTGCTCCACGAGCCACTTGTCGAACTCGATGGAGGCGCGGACCCAGCTGACCGTGGACGAGACGAAGTGCTCCAGGCTGACGCCGGTGCCGATCAGCATCTGCGCCTCGCCGATCAGGCGGACGGAGCCGTCGTCGTGCGTGTGGCTGTAGACCTTCGGCCACAGGGTGCGGCGGTTCCAGTCGTCGATCGACTCGAGGAGCTGGGGCTTGTCCTCGATCGCGTGCGGACGGTCGTAGAAGGTCCGCACCGAGAAGACCTGCTGCTCCTCCTCGCCGCGGAACATGAAGTACGTCCGGAACTCCTCCCACGGCGCCGCGAGGTCACCCTCGTCGTCGACGACGTACTTGAGCTCCATCTGCTCCAGCAGCTGCTTGACCAGATCCTGGTCGGGGACGACGGGGCCCGCCGGTCCTGTGGCCTGCGGATCGGGCTGCTGCCCTCCGAAGTTCGGAATCGAGGCCGGGTCGATGCTCACCGTGATTTCCCTTCGTGCGGATGATGTCATCCTCCCCCATCGCTCCCACCCCCTGTCCACCCCTGCACGTACGATCCGCGCAGGGCGGACAGGAGTAAGCCGCCGATAAGAGCGACCGGGGGGCACATGGCAGGACGTACCGGCGGCATATCGTGGCTCGCCGTCGTGGTGCTGGCCGCGCCGCTGGTCATCGGCATCGGCGGGTTGGTGGGCCTGTGGCTGGTCCTGGACGGCTGGTCCCACCACTCGGACGGCCGGGAGAAACGGACGGGGACCGACTGCGCGCAGGCCCTGCAGTTCGCCCGCGGGAGCCTGCCGGAGGGGGCCCGGGGCGGGCGGTGCGAGCGGACCGACTGGCCGGACACCACCGTGACCGGATCGTTCCGGATGGACCGCAGCGGGCTGGAGACGTGGCTGGCGGCCGCCTTCCCGCAGGCGCAGGAGCACGGCCGCAGGGGGCGGCCGGCGGTCTGCCCGAAGCCGGGGCCGGGGTACGACCCGGAGGCCGGGAGCCGGTGCATCACCGTCGACCATCCCGACTCCGTGCCCGGGCTGGCGAAACGGGTGGAGATCAGCGCCGAGCAGCAGGTGGGGTACGACGTCCTGGTCCGGTTCGTCGCGTACGACGGGTAGGACCCCGGACCCCGGACCGCGGCGGCCGGGGCGGCCGGGGCGGCCGGGGGCCGGGGATCCCGGGCGGCTCCGGGGCACCCCGGAGCCGCCTCAGCACGGCTCAGAGGGCCTTTCCGACGATCAGGTCCTCGCCGGCCACGTCGACGCGGACGGTGTCGCCGTCGCGGACCTCGCCCGCCAGGATCTCCTTGGCGAGGCGGTCGCCGATCGCCGTCTGGATCAGGCGGCGCAGGGGGCGGGCGCCGTAGGCGGGGTCGTTGCCCTTGTCGGCGAGCCAGGCCAGGGCCTCGGGGGTGACGTCCAGGGTCAGGCGGCGCTGCGCCAGGCGCTTGGCGAGACCGGCGATCTGGAGCTCGGCGATCCTGGCCAGCTCCTGCGCGTCCAGCGCGGAGAAGACCACCAGGTCGTCCAGGCGGTTGAGGAACTCCGGCTTGAACGAGGCGCGGACCACGTCCAGGACCCGGTCGCGCTTCTCCTCCGGGGAGGTCGCCGGGTCCATGAGGAACTGGCTGCCCAGGTTCGAGGTCAGGATCAGGATCGTGTTGCGGAAGTCCACGGTGCGGCCCTGGCCGTCCGTGAGGCGGCCGTCGTCCAGGACCTGGAGCAGGATGTCGAAGACCTCCGGATGCGCCTTCTCGACCTCGTCCAGCAGCACCACCGAGTACGGGCGGCGCCGGACCGCCTCGGTCAGCTGGCCGCCCTCCTCGTAGCCGACGTATCCGGGCGGGGCGCCGACCAGGCGGGCCACGGAGTGCTTCTCCGAGTACTCCGACATGTCGATGCGGACCATGGCCCGCTCGTCGTCGAAGAGGAAGTCCGCCAGCGCCTTGGCCAGCTCCGTCTTGCCCACGCCCGTCGGGCCCAGGAAGAGGAACGAGCCGGTCGGCCGGTCCGGGTCCGCGATGCCGGCCCGGGTGCGGCGTACGGCGTCCGAGACGGCCCGTACGGCCTCGCTCTGGCCGATCAGGCGGCGGCCCAGCTCGTCCTCCATGCGCAGCAGCTTCTGCGTCTCCCCTTCCAGGAGACGGCCCGCCGGGATGCCGGTCCAGGCACCCACCACGTCGGCGATGTCGTCGGGGCCGACCTCGTCCTTGACCATCGCGGACTTGGAGGTTCCGGTCTTGGAGGCCTCTTCCTCCTCCTCGGTGGCCTCCGCCAGCTCGCGCTCCAGGGTCGGGATCTCCCCGTAGAGCAGCTTGGAGGCGGTGTCGAAGTCGCCGTCGCGCTGCGCGCGCTCGGCCTGGCCGCGCAGGTCGTCCAGGCGCTCCTTGAGCTCGCCGACGCGGTTGAGGGACTGCTTCTCCTTCTCCCAGCGGGCGGTCAGGCCCCGCAGGTCCTCCTCCTTGTCCGCGAGGTCCTTGCGGATCTTCTCCAGGCGCTCGATCGAGGCCGGGTCGGACTCGTTCTTCAGCGCCAGCTCCTCCATGCGCAGGCGGTCGACCGAGCGCTGCAGCTCGTCGATCTCCAGCGGCGAGGAGTCGATCTCCATGCGCAGGCGGGACGCGGCCTCGTCGACCAGGTCGATGGCCTTGTCGGGCAGGAAGCGGGAGGTGATGTAGCGGTCGGAGAGGGTCGCCGCGGCCACCAGCGCGCTGTCGTTGATGACGACCTTGTGGTGGGCCTCGTAGCGGCCCTTGAGCCCGCGCAGGATCGCGATCGTGTCCTCGACGGACGGCTCCGCCACCAGCACCTGCTGGAAGCGCCGCTCCAGCGCCGGGTCCTTCTCGATGCGCTCGCGGTACTCGTCGAGGGTGGTCGCGCCGACCATGCGCAGCTCGCCGCGGGCCAGCATGGGCTTGAGCATGTTGCCCGCGTCCATGGCCGAATCCCCGCCGGCGCCCGCGCCGACGACCGTGTGCAGCTCGTCGATGAAGGTGATGATCTGGCCGTCGCTCGACTTGATCTCCGCGAGGACCGTCTTCAGCCGCTCCTCGAACTCGCCGCGGTACTTGGCTCCCGCGACCATCGCGCCGAGGTCGAGGGAGACCAGCCGCTTGTTCTTCAGGGACTCGGGGACGTCGCCCTTGACGATGCGCTGCGCCAGGCCTTCGACGACGGCCGTCTTGCCGACGCCCGGCTCGCCGATCAGCACCGGGTTGTTCTTCGTACGGCGCGACAGGACCTGGACGACGCGCCGGATCTCCTGGTCGCGGCCGATGACCGGGTCGAGCTTGCCCTCGCGGGCGGCTGCCGTGAAGTCCGTGCCGAACTTTTCGAGGGCCTTGTACTGGCCCTCGGGGTCGGGGGTGGTCACCCGCCGTCCTCCTCGTGCGTTCTCGAAGGCGTCCAGCAGCTTCTTCGCCGTCGCGCCCTGTGCGGAAAGGACCTCACCGGCCGCGCCGCCCTTGGCGGCGATCGCGATGAGGAGGTGTTCGGTGGAGAGGTACTCGTCGCCGAGCTTCCCGGCCTGCTGGTCGGCCTCGGCGAGTACGGCGAGCAGCTCGCGGGTGGGCTGCGGGGGCGCGACCGTGGAGCCCGTGACGCTGGGCAGGGCGGCCAGCAGCCGCTCGGCGCCGTTCCGGACCGCCGCCTGGTCGGCCTCGGTGGCCGCGAGGAGGTCGGTGATGTTCTCGTTGTCCTCGCCGGCCAGCAGGGCCAGCAGCAGGTGCGCCGGGGTCAGGTCCGCGTGGCCGTCCTTCACGGCGCGGCTGGTGGCGGCGTTCAGGGCGTCCCGGCTCTTGTTGGTCAGCTCGGCATCCACGTGCGACTTCTCCTCTCAGACAGGTCGGACACAGGGCGGGGTCCCGCTCTTTGAGTATGGCAGCGTCCGCAAAGTTGAGTCTATTCCACTCAAGGGCAGAATCGGTGCCCTCCCGTACGCTCGGGCCATGGCTCTTGACGTACTCAACCCGACGCCCGAGTACCTCGCCTTCTGGCGGGAGCGGCACGTCTGCACGCTGACCACCCCGCGCCCCGACGGGACCCCGCACGTGGTGCCGGTGGGCGTCACGTACGACCCGGAGGCCGGCCTGGCCCGGGTGATCAGCAACAAGAACAGCAAGAAGATCCGCAACGTGCTGGCGGCGCAGGGGACGCAGGCGGGCCCGGCGCGGGTCGCGGTGTGCCAGATGGCGGGGCGCCGCTGGGCGACCCTGGAGGGGCACGCGGTGGTCCGTACCGACGAGGCCTCGGTCGCCGAGGCGGTGGCGCGCTACGCGGAGCGCTACGGGCGGACGCCGTCGCCCAATCCGGACCGGGTCGTCCTGGAGATCACCCTCGACCGCGCGATGGGCCGGGCCTGAACCGGCGCCGGCGACCGGACCCACCGGACCCAACCAGCCCCCCGGACCGGCGGAACAGTTCGGTTTTCACCTTGTCCGGTTCAAGCACTGGACGCGGACATCACAACGGCGCCATCGTGGTCAGGTCCACGATGGCGCCGTTGTGTGGGGGAGCACCTGGAGCGATCTGCAACGACGGGGGAATCGCTTCAGGCACTGCGGGGGGTGGCGGTGGTGATATCGGGTTCGAAGAGCTGGTGGTCGCGCTGATCAAGGTTGACGAAGACCATTCCGTAGCGCACCTCGCAGCGGACGGGCTGCGGCGCGCCGCGGGGGCGGCGCAGGCACCGGTACGCCCGGACGTCCTCGTCCTCCTCGCGCGTGATGACGATGGGCTGTCCGAACAGGGTGACCATCAGCGAGTCGCCGGGGTGGGGGATGGCGGTGGCGAGGTCGATGAACTGCCAGCCGGAGCGGTAGGCAGAGGCCATTTCGCGACGGAAACCGCGGTCGTCGGGGGTCATGCCGCGCTCTCCACGCCAACGGCGCCGGCTTGGGCGTCCGCGGGGGATGAGCGCCATCCGCTGTCCAACGGTGCCGCACGCCATCCGCTGTCCTCCAGCGGCGCCGCCTCGAGGACCGCGGCACCCCCTTCAGCTCCCCCCAGGGTGACCCCGGCAAGTCCCAGACCGGCCACAGCCGAGAAGATGACGGTGGCAAGCGCCGAGCGAAGCATTCTCTTGTTCATGGTCGGCTTCGTCCTCACTTGATGAAATCCTCTCCCCCGCCTGTCAGACGATGGCTCATTCAGGCACGTCGCTGCCACAGGGACGATGCATCATGTTCTTGCATGTTCAGGACCCTGGGGGGTGGAGATTTGACTACAAACAGAACAAAAGCGACACATCCCCACTCGGTCACCGAGCTGTGCAGCGAGGGGGCACGGCTCTACACGAGCGCACTGCGCACGGGACGTATCGCACGTGGGGATGTCAAAACGGCACCCTGCCTGCTCGATCTGGCGTTGTTGCAGCCAGATCCTGATGACGTTAATTCCCTCCGTCCGGTTCCACCGGCGGTGGCACTCGCACAGCGGCTGCATCCGATCGAACGCGAGATCCGCGACAGACGCCGCGACTCGCTCGAACTGTCCGAGGCATTCGAGCCGTTTCTCGCCATCAGCGCGCAAAATCCGGCGAGCACCCACGCCATCACCGTTCTCGAGGGCTTCGACCCCATCAACGCCGCCCTCAACCTCGCGACGGCCGAGTGCCACACCGAGATGCTCACCATCCAGCCCGGCGGCGCCCGCCCCAGCCTGGAGCTCACCGAAGCCCTGGAGCGCGACCAGCCGCTGACCGACCGCGGTGTCCGGATCCGGACCCTCTACCAGCACACCGTCCGGCACAGCCGCGGCACGCTCGCGTACGTCGACCTCCTCAAGGCGGGCAAGGTCGAGGTGCGCACGCTGGAGGAGCTCTTCGAGCGCCTCATCATCTTCGACCGGACCGTCGCCTTCATCCCGGCCAGCGACGACCGCCAGGTCGCCCTGGAGCTGCGCCACCCGGGGCTGGTGGACTACCTCATCAAGGTGTTCGAGCAGCTCTGGCACCGCGCTGTGCCGCTCCAGGAGGAAGTCACGTACCAGCACACCCGCGGGGGCATCTCGGGCGTGCAGCGCACCATCGCGCAGCTCCTCATCGAGGGGCACGTGGACGAGGCCATCGCCCGCCGGCTGGGCATGAACGTACGGACCTGCCGCGCGCACATCGCGAAGCTCGCCAGCACCCTCGGGAGCGGCAGCCGGGCCCAGCTCGGCTTCCTCATCGCCCGCTCCGGGATCCTGGAGGACGAGGGCGACTGAAACGGGCGGGCCCCGCCCGGAATCCCGGACGGGGCCTGTGCGCGGTACGTGGCGTCAGTCGCTCTGGCGCTTCGGCGCGGGGCGCCAGACGACCAGGGCGTTGCCCGGCACCGGTGGCTGGTACTTGACCAGATCTCGCCGGTACGAGGCGTGCACCT
Organism: Streptomyces sp. WM6372; assembly: GCF_001279655.1. Taxonomy (NCBI): domain Bacteria; kingdom Bacillati; phylum Actinomycetota; class Actinomycetes; order Kitasatosporales; family Streptomycetaceae; genus Streptomyces; species Streptomyces sp. WM6372. The sequence goes on from NZ_LGDB01000211.1 coordinate 53,109, forward strand.
GGGCCTCGCGCTGCTGGAGCACGGCCGCCGCGCCGTCCACCGCCGCCGAGAGCTCGGCCACGCGCTGCTGGAGCGCCGCGACCTGGTTCTCCAGTTCGATGATCCGCTTGATCCCGGCCAGGTTGATGCCCTCGTCCTGGGACAGCGCCTGCACCGTGCGGAGCAGTTCGATGTCGCGGGCCGAGTAGCGCCGGCCGCGGCCGGCCGTCCGGTCCGGGGAGACCAGGCCGAGCCGGTCGTACTGGCGCAGGGTCTGCGGATGCAGGCCCGAGAGCTGGGCGGCCACCGAGATGACGTAGACAGGAGTGTCGTCGTTGAGCTGGTAGTGGCTCCTGCGGCGGCCGTCCATGATCATGCTCCCTTCGCGGACTCGAACAGCACGGCGCGCGGGTCCTCCGACTCCGTCGCGTCGCGGTACATCTCCAGCGCCTCCCGGGCCTTGTCCGACAGCGAGGCCGGAACGGCGACCTCCACCGTCACCAGCAGGTCCCCGCGGGTGCCGTCCTTGCGGACCGCGCCCTTGCCGCGGGCCCGCATCGTGCGGCCGCTGGGGGTGCCCGGGGGCAGCTTCAGCGTCACCGAGGGGCCGTTCAGGGTCGGGACCTTGATGTCGGCGCCCAGGGCCGCCTCGGCGATCGTCACCGGGACGGTGACCGTCAGGTTGTCGTCCTTGCGGCCGAACACCGGGTGCCCGTCGACGTGGACGACCACGTACAAGTCACCGGCGGGGCCGCCGCGCTCGCCCGGGGCGCCCTTGCCGCGCAGCCGGATCCGCTGCCCGTCGGAGACGCCCGCCGGGATGCGGACCTGCATGGTGCGGGAGGACTTGGCCCGCCCGCTGCCCTTGCAGACGTCGCAGGGGGTCTCGGCGATCAGGCCGCGGCCCTTGCAGTCCGCGCAGGGGTCGGTCAGCGAGAAGCCGCCGCCGCTGCCCCGCGACACCTGGCCGGTGCCGACGCAGGTCGGGCACACGCGCGGCGTGCCGTTCTTGTCGCCGGTGCCCGAACAGGCCTTGCAGGGAGCCTGGGAGGACATCCGGAGCGGGACCGTGGCCCCGTCCACCGCCTCCGTGAAGGAGAGGGTGACCTCCGACTCGATGTCCTGGCCGCGGCGCGGCTGGACACGGGTCCCGGGACCCGCGCCGCCGCGGTTGAACAGTCCGCCGAACACGTCGCCCAGACCGCCGCCGCCACCGCCGAAGCCGCCGGCCGCGCCGCCACCCTGCTGGGTGCCTCCGAAGAGGTCGCCCAGGTCGAAGTTGAACGAGCCGCCGCCCCCGCCGGGACCGGGGCGGAAGCCGCCGTTCCCGAACAGGGCGCGGGCCTCGTCGTACTCCTTGCGCTTCTTGGCGTCACCGAGGATGTCGTTGGCCTCGGAGATCTCCTTGAAGCGCTCCTCGGCCGAGGCGTCGCCCTTGTTGGCGTCCGGGTGGAACTCGCGGGCGAGCTTCCGGTACGCCTTCTTGATCTCGGCCTCGGTGGCGTCCTTCGGGACACCGAGGACCTTGTAGTAGTCCTTCTCGACGAAGTCCTTCGTGCTCATCCCCGGTGTCCCTCCTCTCGTACCGCTACTGGTTCAACATCAGCCCTTGTCGGGGGCATCCGTGTCCTTGTCCGAAGGCGCGTCGGCCTCGGCCGACTCGGACTTGGGGGCCGCGCCCGGCTGGGGCTCGGCCACCGCGACCCGCGCGGGGCGGATCGTACGCTCGCCGATCCGGTACCCCGGCTGCAGGATCGCGACGCAGGTGTCCTCGGTGACGTCCGGCGCGTACGAGTGCATCAGGGCCTCGTGGATCGTCGGGTCGAAGGGCTCGCCCTCCTTGCCGAACTGCTGCAGCCCCATCTTGGCCGCGGCGGTCTCCAGCGATTCGGCCACCGACTTGAAGCCGCCGACCAGCTCGCCATGGTCCCGCGCCCGGCCGATGTCGTCCAGGGTCGGGAGCAGTTCCGTCAGGAGGGACGCGACCGCGATCTCCTTGACGGCGATCCGGTCCCGCTCGACCCGGCGGCGGTAGTTCTGGTACTCCGCCTGGAGCCGCTGGAGGTCCGCGGTGCGCTCGCCGAGCGCGGTGCGGGCCTGGTCCAGCTGCGCCAGCAGAGCGACATCCTGTGCTGCTGCGGAGTCCCCGGCCGGGGCCGCGGCCTCCTCCTTGGAGGAAGCTGCGGCCTTCGGCTCGGCGGCGTCGTCAGGCGTGCCGTCGGCGGGGACTTCGGGCTTCTCCTCGAAGCCCGGGGTCTCCTCCGACATCAGGCAGCGCCGCCCTTCGGCTTGTCCTCGTCCACGATCTCGGCGTCGACGACGTCGTCTTCCGGCTTGGCCTGGCCCGCGTCACCCGCGGCACCGGCCGCGCCCTGGGCGGCCTGCGCGTCGGCGTAGATGGCCTGGCCGAGCTTCTGGCTGACCGCGGCGAGCTTCTCGGTCGCGGTGCGGATCTCGGCGGTGTCCTCGCCCTTGAGCTTTTCCTTCAGCTCGGCGACGGCCGCCTCGACCTCGGTCTTGACCTCGGCCGGGACCTTGTCCTCGTTGTCCTTGACGAACTTCTCCGTCTGGTAGACGAGCTGCTCGCCCTGGTTGCGGGACTCGGCCGCCTCCTTGCGGCGCAGGTCCTCGTCCGCGTACTGCTCCGCCTCCTGGCGCATGCGGTCGACCTCGTCCTTGCCGAGCGAGGAGCCGCCGGTGACGGTCATCTTCTGCTCCTTGCCCGTGCCGAGGTCCTTGGCCGTGACGTGCATGATGCCGTTCGCGTCGATGTCGAAGGAGACCTCGATCTGCGGGACGCCACGCGGGGCCGGCGGCAGGCCGGTCAGCTCGAACATGCCGAGCTTCTTGTTGTACGCCGCGATCTCGCGCTCACCCTGGTAGACCTGGATCTGCACGGACGGCTGGTTGTCCTCGGCCGTCGTGAAGATCTCGGACCGCTTGGTCGGGATCGTGGTGTTGCGCTCGATGAGCTTGGTCATGATGCCGCCCTTGGTCTCGATGCCGAGGGACAGCGGGGTCACGTCGAGGAGCAGGACGTCCTTGACCTCACCCTTGAGGACACCGGCCTGGAGGGTGGCGCCGATGGCGACGACCTCGTCCGGGTTGACGCCCTTGTTGGCGTCCTGACCGCCGGTCAGCTCCTTGACGAGCTCGGCGACGGCCGGCATGCGGGTGGAGCCGCCGACCAGGACCACGTGGTCGATCTCGGACAGCTGGATGCCGGCGTCCTTGATGACGTTGTGGAACGGGGTCTTGCAGCGGTCCAGGAGGTCCGCGGTCAGCTGCTGGAACTGGGCGCGCGTGAGCTTCTCGTCCAGGTGCAGCGGGCCCTCGGCGGAAGCCGTGATGTAGGGCAGGTTGATCGTGGTCTCCGTGGAGGAGGACAGCTCGATCTTCGCCTTCTCGGCGGCCTCGCGCAGGCGCTGGAGCGCCATCTTGTCCTTGGAGAGGTCCACGCCGTGGCCGTTGGCGAACTGCTTCACCAGGTAGTCGACGACGCGCTGGTCCCAGTCGTCGCCACCGAGGTGGTTGTCACCGTTGGTGGCCTTGACCTCGACGACGCCGTCGCCGATCTCCAGGAGCGACACGTCGAAGGTGCCGCCACCGAGGTCGAAGACGAGAATGGTCTGGTCGTCCTTGTCCAGGCCGTAGGCCAGGGCGGCGGCGGTCGGCTCGTTGACAATGCGCAGGACGTTCAGGCCCGCGATCTCGCCGGCCTCCTTGGTCGCCTGGCGCTCGGAGTCGTTGAAGTAGGCCGGGACGGTGATGACCGCGTCCGTGACCTTCTCGCCCAGGTACGCCTCGGCGTCGCGCTTCAGCTTCTGCAGGATGAAGGCGCTCATCTGCTGCGGGTTGAAGTCCTTGCCATCCAGGTTGATCTTCCAGTCAGTGCCCATGTGGCGCTTGACGGAGCGGATGGTGCGGTCCACGTTCGTGACCGCCTGGCGCTTGGCGACCTCGCCGACGAGGACCTCGCCGTTCTTGGCGAAGGCGACGACGGACGGCGTGGTCCTGGCGCCCTCGGCGTTGGTGATGACGGTGGGCTCGCCGCCTTCGAGAACGCTGACGACGGAGTTAGTGGTGCCCAGGTCGATGCCGACCGCACGTGCCATTTTGATTTCCTCCAGCTGACTTGAGTGGAACAGACTCAACCATGCCGCATCTCCGAGCCGTCGTCAACAGAGGTGAGTGGAGGCGGCTCAACTTTTATCCGGGTCTTACGCTCACTGCGGCCTTCGGGAGCCCCGGCCGCGGCCTCCCGAGGGCGCCGAGCGGGCGATGCTGGGACGGCCCACTGCGCGGCACCGCCGAAACCGCCGGAGGCACATGCAGGGTGCCCCCATGCCGCTGCCGCCGCTCACGCTCCCCCCGATCCGGCACCTCGTACGACGGCGCCCCGCGAGCCCGCACCCCCTCGTACGCCCACCCGCCCCGCCGCGCCCACCGCGCCCGCCGACCCCGCCGCGCCTGCCGGACCTGTCGGCGAAGCGGGTGGCCGACCTCCTCGGGGCCGCCGCCCTGGCCCTGCTGTTCGCGCTGCCGCTGCTGGTCACCGCCGCCCTGTTGTACACGGCCCAGGGCGGGCGGGCCTTCGTACGGGAACCGGCGGCCGGACTGGCCGGGCGGCCGTTCCTGACCTGGCGGCTGCGCACGGACGCGGCGGGCCGGCTGGGGGCGGCCCTGAAGCGGTGCGCCCTGGACGGGATGCCGCAGCTGCTGAACGTGCTGCGCGGCGAGATGTCGCTGGTCGGGCCGCGCCCGGAACCGCGTACGGACCGGGCCGACCGGCTCCTCGTACGGCCCGGAATGACCGGATTGTGGCAGGTCAGCGCGCGATCCGACCTCCCCTGGGAAGAGATGGCGCTGCTGGACCGGCACTATGTGGAGAGCCATTGGCTGGGGATGGATCTCGCGATCCTGGCTCAGACCCCTCGGGCGGCCTGTCGGCACAGGCGCTCCTGAGGCATGCCTGAGCGACACAGATCACCGCTCGCCCACCTACATTGCGGCGCGGGAAATGGGTAACCTCAAGCCTTGACTTCATAAGTTACCGCTTAGTAAGTGCCGCCCGAGGAGCCCTTCCATGCAACTCGCCGCGATCATCGTGTCGCTGGTCATCACGGTGGTGGCCGTCGCGCTGTTCGGCCGTGCCACCGTGCAGATCTACCGCTTCGTGCGGCTCGGCCAGCCAGTGCCCGCGGGCACCCGCACGGGCGATCCGACGCAGCGCACCATCACCCTGGTCAAGGAGTTCCTCGGCCACACCCGCATGAACCGCTGGGGCATCGTCGGCTTCGCGCACTGGTTCGTGGCGGTGGGCTTCTTCTCGCTGCTGCTGACGATCGTCAACGCGTTCGGCCAGCTCTTCCAGGCCGACTGGCTGATCCCGATCATCGGCGACTGGCTGCCGTACGAGATCTTCACCGAGTTCCTCGGCCTGATGACCGTCCTCGGCATCGTGACCCTGATCGTGATCCGGCAGCTGAGCCGGCCGGGCGCGGCGGGCCGCAAGTCCCGCTTCGCGGGTTCCAAGACGGGCCAGGCGTACTTCGTCGAGGCCGTCATCCTGATCGTCGGCGTCTGCATCATGACGCTGCGCGCGCTGGAGGGCGTCCAGCACGGCGTCGACGGCTGGGAGCCCGGCTTCTTCGCCTCGTACCCGCTGATCGCCGCGTTCGACGGACTGGACCTGAGCACGATCCAGTACCTGACCTACTTCTTCGCCGCGCTCAAGATCGTCACGTCCTTCACCTGGATGATCACGGTCTCGCTCAACACGAACATGGGTGTCGCCTGGCACCGCTTCCTCGGCTTCCCGAACATCTGGTTCAAGCGGAACGCGGACGGTTCGACGGCGCTGGGCGCGCTGCAGCCGATGACCAGCGGCGGCAAGGAGATCGACTTCGAGGAGCCGGGCGAGGACGACGTCTTCGGCGTCTCCCAGGTCGAGCAGTTCTCCTGGAAGGGCATCCTCGACTTCTCCACGTGCACCGAGTGCGGCCGCTGCCAGTCGCAGTGCCCGGCGTGGAACACGGGCAAGCCGCTGTCCCCGAAGCTCCTGATCATGTCGCTGCGCGACCACGCCCACGCCAAGGCGCCGTACCTGCTCGCGGGTGGCGGCAAGACCATGGAGGGCGAGGAGAAGGCGACGCCGGAGCAGCTGGGACACGTTCCCGCGGCGGCGCTGGCGGAGGCGGAGCGCCCGCTGATCGGCACGGCGGAGGAGAACGGGGTCATCGACCCCGACGTCCTGTGGTCCTGCACGACCTGCGGTGCGTGCGTCGAGCAGTGCCCGGTCGACATCGAGCACATCGACCACATCGTCGACATGCGCCGCTACCAGGTGATGATCGAGTCCGCGTTCCCGTCGGAGGCGGGCACGATGCTCAAGAACCTGGAGAAGAAGGGCAACCCCTGGGGCCTCGCCAAGAAGCAGCGCGTGGAGTGGACCAAGGAGGTCGACTTCGAGGTCCCGATCGTCGGCAAGGACGCCGAGGACCTCTCGGAGTACGACTACCTGTACTGGGTCGGCTGCGCGGGCGCCCTGGAAGACCGGGCGAAGAAGACCACGAAGGCCTTCGCCGAGCTCCTGAACATCGCGGGCGTCAAGTTCGCGATCATGGGCGGCGACGAGAAGTGCACCGGTGACTCCCCGCGCCGCCTGGGCAACGAGCCGCTGTTCCAGCAGCTCGCCCAGGAGAACGTGGCCATGCTGAACATGGCGTTCGGCGAGGACGACGAGGACGAGTCGACGCGCAAGCCGAAGTCGGCGAAGCGCATCGTCTCCACCTGCCCGCACTGCTTCAACACGATCGCGAACGAGTACCCGCAGCTGGGCGGCGAGTACGAGGTCATCCACCACACGCAGCTGCTCCAGCACCTGATCGACGAGGGCCGGCTGACGCCGGTCACGCCGGTCGACGGCCTGATCACGTACCACGACCCCTGCTACCTGGGCCGGCACAACAAGGTCTACACGCCGCCGCGCGAGATCATGTCGGCCGTGCCGGGGCTGCGCCAGCAGGAGATGCACCGCCACAAGGAGCGGGGCTTCTGCTGTGGCGCCGGTGGCGCGCGGATGTGGATGGAAGAGCGCATCGGCAAGCGGATCAACAACGAGCGCGTGGACGAGGCCCTGTCCCTGAACCCGGACATCGTCTCGACGGCCTGCCCGTTCTGCCTGGTCATGCTGACCGACTCGGTGAACGGCAAGAAGAACGACGGCCAGGCGAAGGAGTCCGTCCAGGTCGTGGACGTGGCCCAGCTCCTCCTGGAGTCGGTCAAGGCCCCCGCCCCGACGGAAGCCGAACTGGCGGCGGAAGCCCTGGCGGCGGAGGAAGCGGCGGCCGCCGAGGCGGAGGCGGCAGCGGCGAAGGCCGAGGCCGAGGCCGAGGCGAAGGCGGCAGCCGACGCGAAGGCGAAGGCCGAGGCGGAAGCCGCAGCCGAGGCGGACGCGAAGGCGAAGGCCGAGGCGGAAGCCGCAGCCAAGGCCGAGGCCGAGGCTGCGCCCGAGGCCGAAGCGGAAGCGGATGCCGCGGCCAAGGCGGAGGCGGAGGCGGAGGCGGAGGCGGAGGCGGAGGCGGACGCTACGGCCAAGGTCGAGGCCGAAGCAAAGGCGGAAGCCAAGGCGGACGTGAAGGCGGACGCCGAGACCGAGGCAGAGGCTGCGCCCGAGGCCGAGGCAGAAGCTGCGACCGAGGCGAAGGCCGAGGCAGATGCCGCAGCCAAGGCGGAAGCGAACGTGAAGGCGGACGCCGAGACTGACGCGGACGCCAAGACCGAGGCGGACGCCAACGCGACGACCGAGGCCCCGGCGAAGCCGGAAGCCGAAGCCGCCACCGAGGCCGAGGCGAAGCCGGAGGCGGACGCCGCTGCTGCAACCGAGGCCGAGCCGAAGGCGGTGGAGGGCGCTGAGCCTGCGGCCAAGCCGGAGGCCAAGGCCTAGGCCTGGCGGGGCGGCGGCCCAAGCAGGCCTCCCGCCCGCAACGCAACGCCGGTACGGCCGGTCCCCTGCTCAGGGGGCCGGCCGTACCGGCGTTTCGGGGGTCCGGGGGCGCAGCCCCCGGTTTCGGGAAGGGGCGGGGTGGGGGAAAGGCCCCGCGCAGCGGCCCACCCGCCCACCCGCAC
>NZ_LGDB01000212.1:0-59275 GCF_001279655.1 Streptomyces sp. WM6372
TGCGGGGCGGGCACGTACCATGGCGGCATGTCCTTCCTCCGCCGCAACCGCGCCGCCACACCCGCCGGCCCGGACTTCGACGTCCTGGCCATGGACCCGGGGGACTGGCCGGGCAATCTCGGGGCCGGGCTGCTGCCCGCGCCCGACGGCAGCTGCCAGGGCGTCTTCCTCCGCTACGACCTGTTCGGCGGACGCGGCCCCGCAATGATCATCGGCAACCTCCCCGAGGGCTCCCCGGCCCGGGAGCTCACCGACGGCCAGGTCCCCTTCGAGGTGGCCCAGCTCCTCGACGCCCTCGAGAACGACGAGGACGTCGAGGTCACCGGCATCGAGGACTGCCCCGTCATGCAGGGCGACAACCTCCTCATCGTCCGCAAGGTCAAGCTCTCCGAGGGCCGGATCAGCTGCGTGCAGTTCGACCGCAGCGACAACGTGCTGGTCACCATCGCCAGCTGGGACCGCCCCATCACCGACGATCTGTACGCACTGCTCAAGCCGCTCCCCGCCGAGCTCTTCCAGCAGGGCTAGCCACCCGCAGCCGGCGCTACGCGTCCGCGATGTCGTTCGCCGCCACGTAGCCGAACGTCATCGCGGGGCCGATCGTCGATCCCGCCCCCGCGTAGCTGTGGCCCATCACCGCCGCGCTCGCGTTGCCCGCCGCCCACAGGCCCCGGATCACCGAGCCGTCCGGACGCAGCGCGCGGGCCCGCGCGTCCGTGACGATGCCCCCCTTCGTGCCCAGGTCACCCGGCACGATCTTGAAGGCGTAGAACGGCGGCGCCCAGATCGGGGCCAGGCACGAGTTCGGCTGGACCCCGGGGTCCGTGTAGTAGTGGTCGTACGCCGTGTCCCCCCGGTGGAAATCGGGGTCGGTGCCGTTCCACGCCTGGGCGTTGAACCGGTTGAGGGTGGCGCGCAGCGCTCCCGCCGGGACTCCGATCTGGCCCGCCAGCGCGTCCCAGGTCCACGCCTTCTTCGCCGCGCCCGCCTCGTACCACGCGTCCGGGAAGACGATCGTCGGCAGGATGTCCTTGAACAGGTACTTGTTGCGGTAGTTCTGATCCACGATCAGCCAGGCCGGGATGTGCGAGCCCGCCGCCCCCCGGTCCTTCTCGTACATCACGTGCACCACATCGCTGTACGGGGCCGCCTCGTTGACGAACCGCGCACCCGCCCGGTTCACGATCAGCCCGCCGGGCAGCGTGCGCTCCGCCAGGCAGAAGTACGGCTCCCCGGGCAGCGGGATCGACGGCCCCCACCACGCGTCCTCCATCAGGGCCAGCGCCGCCCCCGCCCGCTGCCCCGCCCGGATCCCGTCGCCCGTGTTCTCCCTGGCACCGACCGACCACTGGGTGCCGATGGGCTGCTGCTGGTACTGCGCCCGCATCTCCGCGTTGTGCTCGAAGCCGCCCGAGCCGACGATCACGCCCTTGCGGGCCCGTACGACACCCCGTACGCCCTCCTTCTCCACCACGACACCGGTGACGGCGCCCCCCTCCTGCACCAGGTCGACGAGCGGGCTGTTCAGCCACACCGGAACCCCGGCCTGCATCAGCCCGGCCCGCAGCCCGGCCGCCAGCGCCTGGCCCATCGTCAGCGGCTTCTGCCCGCACAGCGCGGCCTCGGCGCCGCGCGCCAGGCACTGCGTGGACACCGCGAGGCCCTTGGCGTTCACGGCCGCCAGGTTCAGCCACTTGTAGTCCTGGCTGAAGACCACCATCCCGGCCGGTACCGGCATGTACGCCGGGTTCAGCCGGGCCAGTTCGGCGCCCAGGAGATGTCCGTCGATCTGGTCGGGCTCGATGGACCGGCCGTTCGGCAGCCCGCCCGGCAGGTTCGGGTAGTAGTCGCTGTACCCGTCCATGTACCGGAAGCGCAGCGGGCTGTTGGCCATCACGAAGTCCAGCATCCGGGGGCCGTTGGCGAGGAAGGCCGCCTGCCGCTCCGCCGGCGAGCCGTCGCCGACGACCGCCGCCAGGTACGCCGCCGCCTTCTGCGGGGTGTCCGGCACGCCCGCCGCCAGGATCACCGAGTTGTTCGGCAGCCAGATCCCGGCCCCGGAGCGCGCCGCCGAACCGCCGAACGTCGGCGCCTTCTCGACCACCAGCACGCTCAGGCCCCGCTTGGCGGCGGTGAGCGCGGCGGTCATCCCGGAGGCCCCGGACCCGACCACGACCACGTCGTACTCGCCGAGCGGAACCCCCGTACCGGCCCCGTCGGCGGCCCGTGCGGCGGTCGGCGGCAGCACGGCTGCGGCGAGCACCCCCGCCCCGGCCCCGGCGAGGACCGTACGGCGGGAGGGAGGGGTGGGGCATGCGGACTCAGCGCTTGCGGACATGGGCGGGCTCCAGCGGAGTGGGAGGGCGGGGGCGATCGGCGGCTCCAGCATTTCTGATGCTGAGTCAGAAAAGGTGTTCGGGGGATCATGTGATGTCAAGGCATGCGCGGGGGTGGCGGGACGGCCCGGAACGCACGAAATCCCGTGGTACGCACACCGGGTGCGTACGGCACGGGATTTTCGTACGGGGTCGGGCCGCCGGGATCAGCGGGTCCCGACCGCCGCGCGGACCGCCCTGCGGGCCATGCCGCAGTCGTCGTGCAGACGGCGCAGCAGCAGCCGCTGCTCCTCGCCGGAGGACAGGGAGCCCGCCGGCAGCGGGTGGTTCGGGGCGGTCGCCAGCATGGAGCGCTGGACCGCCGTCTCACACATCCGGATCTCCCGCGTCAGCACCAGCATCAGGTTGACCAGGAACGCGTCCCGCGAGGCCGGACCGGCCGACTGGGCGAGCCGGCTGATCTGGCCGCGAGCGGCCGGGGCGTCGCCCAGCACCGTCCACAGCGTGGCCAGGTCGTAGCCGGGCAGGTACCAGCCCGCGTGCTCCCAGTCGAGCAGCACCGGCCCCGCCGGAGACAGCAGCAGGTTCGACAGGAGCGCGTCACCGTGGTTGAACTGCCGCTGGACGCCCGCCAGTTTCAGTCCGCACAGCAGCTTCTGGAGGTCACCCAGATCCCGGTCGGTGAGCAGCCCCAGCTCGTGGTACCGCGCCACGCGCTGCCCGTAGTTCAGTGGGTCCCCGAAGAGATCGGTCGGCGGACGCCACTGGTTCACCCGGCACACCGCGCCCAGCGCGGCCCGTACGTCGGCCCGCGGCGGGGCCTCCACGGGGTGCCTCTGCAAAGCCGCGACCCGGCCCGCCATCCGTTCGACCACCAGCGTGCAGTTCTCGGGATCCGCGGCGATCAGCCGCGGTACCCGGACCGGCGGGCGGTGCCGGACGAACGCCCGGTACGACGCTATTTCGTGCCGGTACCGCTCGCGCCATTCCGGCGAGTGGTCCAGTAAAACCTTGGCGACCGCGGTCATCCGCCCTGTCGTCCCGACCAGGAGGACCGACCGGCCGCTGCGCCGCAGCACCTGGACCGGCGCGAACTCCGGACAGATCCGCTGCACCGAGGCCAGCGCGGTGCGCAGCTGCGCACCCTGCGGCCCCGAGAGGTCGATTCTTCCGCTGAGCGGCTGCGATCCGGCCCCCGGCATCCGCCGCGCCCGTACGGCGCCCTGCGCCGGTGCCGCCTGGCGGCCGGGGTCGATGTAGGGGCCGCCGCCCGCCTGGAGCGTGCGGTGCGGCCGGACCGGGGCGGACACGGAGGACGTTGCTGCGTACATGGCGTTACGGATCCCTTCGTGCGCCGACGAGTTGCGTACGCCGCCCCGCCGGTCCCCTGCTTCACCCTGGGGAGTTCCGCCCGGAGACCGGGTCGGGGAGGCGCATTCCTACCTGACACCCGGCCGTGGGTGGCGGACCACGAAGCGTGCCCTGGCGAAGCCTGGCGAATATGCACGAGGCCTCTGACGGCGGGCTACTGTCAAATCAGCCGAGAACCTGGGGGCTTGACGTGAGCAAAGGACCAAACACCCGCCTGAACGACTTGTTCGGTCTGGCCGGCTGGTCGAAGGGTGAGCTGGCGAGGATGGTCAACCGGCAGGCGGCGGCCATGGGCCACCACCAGCTGGCCACCGACACCTCGCGGGTACGGCGCTGGATCGACATGGGGGAGACCCCGCGCGAACCGGTGCCGACCGTACTGGCAGCCCTGTTCACCGAGCGGCTCGGTCGTGTCGTGACCATCGAGGACCTCGGGTTCGTACGGCAGCGGCGCACCACCAAACGGCAGCCGGACGGGGCGAAGGAGAACCCCGACGGAATGCCCTGGGCGCCCGAACGCACAGCCGCGGTCCTCACCGAATTCACGGGAATGGACCTCATGCTCAACCGTCGCGGTCTGATGGGCGCGGGTGTCGCGCTCACCGCCGGCTCCGCCCTCACCCACGCCATGAACGACTGGCTCCACACCGATCCCGCCCCCGCCAAGGCCCCGCAGCACTTCGGCGACTCCTACCAGGCCGATCCGATCGGCTACGACCGCTACGAAGCCGCCCCCATCGGTTCCCAGGAGATCGAGGCGCTGGAGCGCTCCGTGGAGGTGTTCCGCGCCTGGGACGCCTCGCGAGGAGGCGGATTGCAGCGCAAGGCCGTGGTCGGCCAGCTCAACGAGGTCGGCGGCATGCTCGCGTACCACCACCCCGACCACCTCCAGCGGCGGCTGTGGGGGGTGGCGGCCAACCTGGCGGTGCTGGCGGGCTGGATGTCCCACGACGTGGGTCTCGAACCCACCGCGCAGAAGTACTTCGTCATCGCCGCGCACGCGGCCCGCGAGGGCGGGGACCGGCCGCGGGCCGGCGAAGCGCTGTCCCGGGCCGCCCGCCAGATGGTCCACCTGGGCAAGCCCCACGAGGCCCTGGACCTGATGAAGCTGGCCCAGTCCGGCTCCGGCGAGCAGACCCTGCCCCGTACCCGCGCCATGCTGCACACCATCGAGGCCTGGGCGCAGGCGGCGATGGGCAAGGGCCAGGCCATGCGCCGCACCCTCGGCGAGGCCGAGGACCTGTTCGTCTCGGACAAGGGCGACGTCCCCCCGCCGTGCTGGATGCAGAACTTCGACGAGGCGGACCTGCACGGCATGCAGGCCCTGGCCTTCCGCACCCTCGCCGATCACGATCCCTCGGTCGCGCCGATCGCCCAGCGGCACGCCCGGGAGGCGCTGCGGCTGCGGTCCGGCGGCCACCAGCGCTCGCAGATCTTCGACTACATCTCCATGGCTTCGGCCTGCTTCATCGCCGACGATCCGGAACAGGCCGACCGCTACGCCCGGCTCGCGCTGGTCTCGATGAACGAGACCTCCTCGCACCGGACCTGGGACCGGCTGCGCGAGATGTACCGGCTGACCGGACAGTACGCCGGGTACGCGCGGATCGAGGACCTGCGGGCGGAGATCGCACTGGCCCTGCCGAACAGCCCGTCGCAGCGCACCGTCTAGCGCCGGTGGCACCCCTCCGCACGACACCGGTACACACGACGCCTGTCCGCACGACATCTGTCCGCACGACACCCGTACGGAGACGAGAACGGCCGCGCCGTGCGGCGCGGCCCTGAAGCGGTACCCGTCGGCCCTTCGCGGGGCGGTCAGCCCCCGACCCTGGCCACCAGGACGCAGGCGTCGTCCTCCCGTTCACCCACACCGAACTCCTCGACCACCATCCGCACGCAGTCCTGCGCCGACCGCGCGCCCGCGAACCGCGGCGCGAGGGCCAGCAGCCGCTCGGTGCCGTCCGCCCGGCTGAACTCGATGCTGCACGGCGTCAGTGCGTCCGTGTGCAGGACGAGCACGTCGCCCGGTTCCAGCCGCTCCTCGGCCTGCCCGTACGCCGCCCCGGAGGTCGCGCCCAGCAGTACGCCCTCCGGCGGCTGCAGGGCGCGGCCCGAGCCGCCGCGGAACAGCAGCGGGGCCGGATGGCCGGCCTGCGCCCAGGACAGCACACGGCGGGCGGGATCGTAGCGGCAGCACACCGCCGAGCCGAGCGCCGGCTGGACGGAGGACTCCAGCAGCTGGTTGAGCCAGCCCATCAGCGGGCCCGGCTCGATCCCGGCCATCGCCATGCCGCGCAGGGCGCCGAGCATCATCGCCATCCCGGAGGTGGCCGTCACCCCGTGCCCGGTCAGGTCGCCCACGGTCAGCAGCGAGCGGCCGTCGGGCAGTTCGAGCGCGTCGTACCAGTCCCCGCCGATCAGCGCGCTCGTCGCGGCGGGCAGGTAGTGCGCGGCGACGTCGAGCGTGCCGGTGGTGTGGTGCGGGAACCGCAGGGAGCCGCGCCACGGGGGGAGCACGGCTTCCTGCAGCTCGACCGCCAGCCGGTGCTCGGTCTGCGCGATCTCCCGCCGGCGCTGCAGCGAGTCACGGGACTCGCGTACGGCGCGCTGGCTTCGGCGCAGCTCACTCACGTCCCGGAGCACGGCCCACATGGAGGCCGTGCAGCCGTCGGAGTCGAGTACCGGCTCGCCTCGCATGTGCAGCGTCCGGACGCGGCCGTCGGCCCGGACGATGCGGAACTCGCCGTCGATCGGCTTCCCGTCGACCAGGCAGGCCGTCACCATCGAGGTGAGCAGCGGCTGGTCCTCGGAGAAGAGGGTGGAGCCGAGTTCGTCGAGGGGGAGCGGACCCGCCTCGGGGGAGCGGCCGAAGATCTGGAACAGCTCCTCGGACCAGTTGACCTCGTCGGTGAGCAGGTTCCACTCGGCGCTGCCGATGCGGGTCTGCTGCGCCTCGGGCCCGGCTGCCGCGTCGTCCTCCGGCTCGCCCTCGGCGAGCCCGTCGAGTTCGGGGGCGACCGGCAGGCCCTCCTTGAGCTGGCCCAAGTGCTCGCCCAGGTCGTCGAGCTGGTGGACGGCCAGATCGCACAGCGCGCGCTGCCAGCGGCCCTGCGCGTCGTCGTCGTCGACGACGGTGTCGCGGCGCACCGCGTCCACCTCGCCGCGGAGCCGCCGGGTCTGCGAGATCAGTGCGTCCACCGACCCTGGCTCGGGCGGCTGCGCGGGACGGTCCGCGAAGAGGTGGGACGCCATGAGAACTCCGATACAGGCGGCGCGGTACGGCCATGTCTGAAGGAAGGACCGGTTACGACTGTTGCACAGGCCGCGACGACCCGTAAGTCGTTTGGCAACATCCGTAACGGCCTTGCTTCGGGCATATGCCAAGGGCCTCCCGGCCCCCCCTTCGCGCGTACGAACGTTTCCGGTCAGCCCTTCCGGGGCCTGCCCGAGCCCTCCCGCGTCACACGGTGATCGGCACCGGGTGGATCTCGCTGGCCGGGTGTCCGGTGCGCTCGTGGATCCGCATCACCGCGTCGGCCGAGGGCGCATCGGACAGGCAGTACACCGTGCCGGAAGCGGGGTCGGCCCAGGCGCGCTCGAAGTGCACCTTCTCCTCGTGCTCGATCGCCAGGTCCGCCTTGTGGGCGGCCATCAGCTCGGCTTCCGTAATGCCCTTCATGCCGTGGTGGACATCCATGTACATCGTCACCGCCACACACCTCCTCGCGTGATGTCGGCGCGTACGGCCGTCTCTCCTCCCATCGTCCTCCCGCGGCCGGAAACCGGCCCTCCGGAGGGCGCAGATCGATCGTACGGGCGAGGCGTACGACACTTCCGGGCGGCGGAATCCGTACACGAGCCGGGTCCGCACCCCCGCGGGGTACCCCCCGAACGAAGGACCCCGTCCCCTCGCGGCCCGGACGACACCCCCCTTCCACTTCCCAGCTCATCCCATGATCGCTACGCTACGTGCCGGTAATGAGCCGGTGGAGGTTCGCGCACGCGGATCCGCGCAGGGTGGGGACACGAAACATGACCGGGCAGAGCCGCCGCTCCTTCCTCACCCACCTCGTTGCCGCGCCGACGCTCGCCCTCGTCACCCGGGCCGGGGCCGACGTCCTGGCCCCGCAGCCCGCCCACGCCGTGGTCCCGAGCCTGCCCGCCCCCGCCGATCTGGTCGACCTCGGCGACCTGTTCATCCTGGCCGGCGCGCCCACCTCCGCCCTGCTGGCGCTCTCCGTGGAGGCGGACGGGAGCATCCGGTTCCGGCTGCCCCGCGAGGAGGTCGGCCAGGGCCTCACCACCGCCGTCGCCATGCTCGTCGCGGAGGAGCTCGACGCGCCGCTGGCGGCCGTCCGCGTGGAACTGGACGACGCGCGGCCCGAGCTGCTGTTCAACCAGCTCACCGGGAGCTCCAACTCCATCCGCTCCCTCTACGGGCCGGTCCGCCAGACCGCCGCCACCGCCCGGGCCCGGCTCGTCGCCGCGGCCGCCCGCCGCTGGAACCTCGCCGCCTCCTCGCTGACCACCGCGAACGGGGTCGTACGGGCGCCCGACGGCCGCACGGCCGCGTACGGGGGCCTCGCCGCGGCCGCCGCCGACCCCACCCTGGTCGTCCTCGGCGCCACCCCCAAGAAGGCGGCGAAGCACTCCCTCGTCGGCCGGCCGACCGGCCGGATCGACGCCCGCGCCATGGTGACCGGCGCCCAGCGGTACACCCTCGACCTCGACGTGCCCGGCGCCAAGCCCTGCGTGGTGCGCCGCCCGCCCAGCCTCGGCGGCAGCGTCAAGGGCGTCGCCAACCTCGCCGCCGTACGGGCCATGCCCGGCGTCCTGCACGTGGTCACCATCGCGACCGGAGTCGCCGTCGTCGCCGAGACCTTCGGCCAGGCCCTCGACGCCAAGGCCGCCCTCCAGGTCACCTGGGGCCCCGGCCCCGCCGACCAGCTCTCCGACGAGCAGGTCCGCGCCACGCTGCGCGCCGCCACCCCGCCGCTGCTGGTGCCGCCGCTGCTCACCCCGTACGTGGACGCCGAGTTCGACTTCGCCTTCGTCAGCCACGCGCCCATGGAGACCAACTCCGCCGTGGCCGACGTACGGGAGGACCGCGCCGAGATCTGGTCCGGGCTCAAGTCCCCGATCGTGGCCCGCGAGACCATCGCCGCCGATCTCGGTCTGCCGCTCGACAAGGTCACCGTGCACGTGGTCCAGGCCGGCGGCTCCTTCGGGCGGCGCCTGTTCTTCGACGCCGCGCTGGAGGCCGCCCGGGTGTCGAAGGCCTGCCGCCGTCCCGTCCGGCTGATGTGGACCCGCGTCGACGACACCCGGCACGGCCGGATGCGCCCCGCCACCCACCACAAGATCCGCGCCACCCATCTGCTGGGCGAGGTGCTCTCGTTCGAGCACCGGGTGGCCGCCGCCGAGACCGACTTCCGGCACGGGCTCGGCGAGATCATCACCGCCACCGCCGCCAGCCTGCCGCTCGGCATCGGCAACGCCACCCTCGCGCAGACCCTGTTCCACACCACGATCAAGTCCCCCTACCACTTCGGGCTCACCACCCACGGGCTCAGCGAGGTGCCCACCGGCATCCCGACCGGGTCCTGGCGCTCGGTGTACTCCGCCAACACCCGGGGCGCCGAGGAGATCGTGGTCGACGAACTCGCCGCGCGGACCGGCAAGGACCCGTACCGGTTCCGGCGCACCTTCCTGAAGACCGACGCCCAGCGCGCCGTGCTCGACAAGGCGGCGACGGAGGGGGAGTGGGGGCGGCCCATGCCGGCGGGCTGCGCGCAGGGCATCGCCTTCCACGAGGAGTACAAGTCCCGTACGGCCTGCCTGGTCGAGATCGACGCCCGGGACCCTGAGCACGTCCGCGTCACCAAGGCCGTCATCGCGGTGGACGTGGGCCTGCCCGTCAACCCGCGCGGACTGGAGGCCCAGATGATCGGCGGTCTCACCGACGCGATCTCCACCACCCTGAAGGCCGGGCTGCACCTGGACAAGGGGCTGCCGCTGGAGGGCAGCTACAGCCAGTTCCACTGGGCGCGCCAGCGCGACACCCCGCAGGACGTACGGGTCTTCGTCCTGCCGGCCACCGGGGAGGAGCCCGGCGGCGCGGGCGAGCTCGGCGTCCCGGCGGCGGTCGGCGCGATCGCCAATGCCTGGGCCCGGGCCACCGGTGCCAAGCCGCGCAGCTTCCCCCTCGACTTCGACGTCGACTTCACCCCGTACCCCCGCTAGCCGGTAGCCCAGTTCAGGAGAGTCCGCCGTGCCCTCGCACACCTTCACCGTCAACGGGCAGAGCGTCACCGTGGACGCGCCCGACGACATGCCCCTGCTGTGGGTGCTCCGCGACATGCTGGGCGTACGCGGCCCCAAGTACGGCTGCGGCGTGGACGTCTGCAAGGCCTGCACCAGCCATCTCGACGGGTCGGACGTCCGCCCGTGCGTGGTGCCCGTCTCCGCGTGCGCCGGCAGGACGGTGACCACCATCGAGGGGCTGGCGGACGGGGACGTCCTGCACCCCGTGCAGGAGGCCTGGCTCGAACAGGACGTCGCCCAGTGCGGCTTCTGCCAGCCCGGCCAGATCATGGCCGCCGTCGCGCTGCTGAAGCGCACCGGCACGCCCACGGACGAGGACATCGACGCGATCGCCAACATCTGCCGCTGCGGCACCTACTTCCGTATCCGCGAGGCCATCCGCAGCGCGGCCGCCCGGATGTGAGCCGCCCGGGCCCGCGCGGGGGCCGTCAGCCGCGCGGCCGCGAGCGAGAGGGGCCCCGGCGACTCCCCCGTCGATGCCGGGGCCCGACCGCTCGGGGTCAAACCTAGGCGGCCGGCCGGAGGTTCGCAGGGTCCGCCCTGCACAGTGACGGGGCGGGGCGGGTATCACCGAGCACAGTGATGCGCCGGGCGGCCGACCGCGACGGCGCGGCCCGGACCGAAGGGAGCCCCTCATTTCGCACCCGCCCGTCCCGCATACGCCCGCTGCGGCGCCCCCGCCCGCGGACCGGTCCCGCGGCCGGTCCGAGGACATCCTCAAGGTGCACCGCCTCGCCCACTCCGGCGGCTCGGCCGCCCTGTTGGAGTGGCTCGCCGCCCGGCTGGACGGCTGGACCGGCGTGGTGGACGCCGACGCGCCCGCAGGTCCCGAGCTCGCCGTCCGCGGGGCCGCGGAGCTGAGCACCCGGGGCGTGCGTTCGGCCGTCCTGCACGGCGAGGGCTCGGCCGCGCTGCTGTTCGCGCTGGACGGGGGGCGCGCCCTGGCCGCCGTACTGGATCTGCCGCACCACCCCGAAGCGCCCGCGCTGCTCGCGGACTCCGCCGCGGCGCTGGCCCTCGTCCTGCGCGCCGAGGAGGCCGAGCGGCGCGAGGAGCGGGCCGAGCTCGCCGAATCGCGGGCCCGCGAGGCCGTCTTGCACCTGCTGATGAACGGCCGGCTCTCCACCGCCCACCAGATCGCCGAGGCGCTCACGCCCCCGCTGCCGGACCCGCTGCGGATGTACGTCGTGGAATGCCGGGCCGGGCAACGGGGCGAGGTGGCCCGGCTCTGCGAGGAGCTGACCGGCGGCCGGGCCTGGATCGTGCGCTGCCCGGTGTACGTGCGCCACCTCATCGCCCTGGTCCCGGCCGGCCCCGCGGCGCTCTCGGCCGAGCACGATCCGCTGTCCGAGGCGCTGGTGGGCGCGGCGCGGGACCGGGCGGTCGGGGTCAGCGGGCACCTGCGGCTGCGCGAGGCACCGGCCGCGTACGCCCAGGCCTTCCACGCCCTGGCCGTGGCCCGCGGCCGGGCCGGGCGGCACGCCCGCTTCGGCCCCGGGCCCGAGCTGGAGCTGGCCGCCCACGCGGCCGGGACCGGCTGGGCGCAGACCCTGCTCGCGCCCCTGCACACGTACGAGCCCCGGCGCCCCCAGGACCCCGGCCCGCAGGAGCTGCGGGCCACGGCCCACGCCTGGCTGAACTTCGGCCCGCACGCGACGCGGCTGCTGAAGATCCACCGCAACACCCTGGCCACCCGGCTGCGCCTGATCGAGTCGGTGCTCGGCCGGGACCTCGCGCGGCTGCCCGAGCAGGCGGAGCTCTCGTTCGCGCTGCGGCTGACCCCGGGCGGGCGGGGCGCCTCCCCGGGTGCCGCGGCCGGCGCTGCGGGTGTCCCGGCCGGCGCCCCGGCCGATCTGGACGGCGTACTGCGCCACCCCGACCTGGCGGCCTGGGCCCGCGCGCACCTGGCGCCGCTGAGCGGGCACGAGGCCCCGCCCGGCGCCCGCGAGACCGTACGGGCCTGGCTGCGGCACGACGCGCACCTGGTCCCGGCGGCCGCCGCGCTCGGCATCTCGGTGCCGGGTACGCGCAAGCGGCTGGCCCGGATCGAAGTCCTGCTGGAGCGCTCGCTGCTCCAGTCGCCGAGCGCCCGCCACGACCTGTGGCTGGCCCACCGGGCCGAGGAACTGGCCGGTTCGCCGGGTCCGCGCCATGACACTGTCCCGATAAGGGGCAAACCGCATGAAACATGCACGATCATGCCGGGATGAGGCGTATCAATCTGAAGCGCGTGCTGGTGGGTGAACCGCTCGACACCGCACGGTTGGGCGAGACCCTGCTGCCCAAACGGCTCGCGCTGCCGATCTTCTGCAGCGACCCGCTCTCCTCCGTGGCCTACGCCACCGAGGAGATCCTGCTGATCCTCGCCCTCGGCGGCGCGGCGCTGCTCCACCTCACCTGGTACGCGGCCGCCGCCATCGTCTTCCTGATGATCGTGGTCGTCGCCTCCTACCGGCAGACCTGCTACGCCTATCCCGGCGGCGGCGGTGCCTACATCGTCAGCTCGGAGAACCTCGGCCAGACCGCCGCCCTGACGGCCGCCAGCGCGCTGCTCGTCGACTACGTCATGACCGTCGCCGTCTCGGTGGTCTCCGGCGTGGACGCCATCACCTCCGCGATCCCCTCGCTCAGCGACCACGAAGTCGTCCTGTCGGTGGGGTTCGTGGTGCTGCTGATGCTGATGAACCTGCGCGGCGTACGGGAGTCGGGACGCATCTTCGCCGTTCCGACCTACGGCTTCGTCCTCGTCGTCTACGTCATGTTCGCCGTGGCGGCCGTCCGGATCGCCACCGGGGACACCATCCGCGCCGAGTCCGCCGATCTCCCCATCACCGCGGAGGGCACGTTCACCGGGCTGGGCCTGGTGCTCCTCGCGATGCGGGCCTTCGCCTCGGGCTGTACGGCGCTGACCGGCGTCGAGGCGATCAGCAACGGCGTGCCCGCCTTCCGGAAGCCCAAGAGCCGCAATGCCGCCAACACCCTGGCGGCGATGGGCATCCTGTCGGTGACCATGTTCTCCGGCATCACGATCCTCGCCATGGTCTACGAGGTGCACGTCGCCGCCGACCCGACGGAGCTGGGCCTGCCGGCCGGCACGCCGATGTCCACCGCGCTCGCCCAGATCGGCCGCGCCACCTTCGGGAACTGGCACTTCCTCTTCTACCTGCTCCAAGCCGTCACCGCCGGCGTGCTGATCCTCGCCGCGAACACGGCCTTCAACGGCTTCCCGATGCTCGCCTCGATCCTGGCCAAGGACCGCTACGCGCCGCGCCAGCTGTTCAACCGCGGCGACCGGCTCGTCTACTCCAACGGCATCGTGCTGCTCGCGCTCGCCGCCGTCGCCCTCATCGTCGCCTTCGACGCCGAGCTGACCCGGCTCATCCAGCTCTACATCATCGGCGTCTTCGTCTCCTTCACCCTCTCCCAGACGGGCATGGTCCGGCACTGGCGGCGGGAGCTCGCCTCCCCGGCCACGCCCAGGGCGCAGCGGATCCACATCCACCGGAGGCTGACGATCAACGCGGTCGGCGCGGTCCTGACCGCCTTGGTCCTGGTCATCGTCCTGACCACCAAGTTCACGCACGGCGCCTGGCTGGTCGTCATCGCGATGCCGCTGCTCTTCCTGGGCATGAAGGCGGTCCGCCGGCACTATGACCGGGTCTCGGCCCAGGTCGCCGTCGCCTCCGGGGTCAAGCCGCGCAAGCCCTCCCGCCACCACGTGCTGGTGCTCGTGTCCAACGTGCACGCCCCGACGCTGAAGGCACTGGGCTATGCACAGGCGCTGCGGCCGGACACCCTGACCGCCGTCACCGTCGCCGCCGACGAGGAGGACGCGCGGCGGCTGCGCGAGGCCTGGGCGGAGCACGACCCGGGCGTACCGCTGAAGATCCTGCACTCCCCGTACCGCGAGGTCATCGGGCCGGTGCTCGCGTACGTGCAGGAGCTGGCCGCCGCCGAGGGGACGGACATCCTGTCCGTGGTGATCCCCGAGTACGTGGTGGGGCACTGGTGGGAGCAGCCCCTGCACAACCAGAACGCGCTGCGGCTGAAGGCGCGGCTGCTGTTCACCCCCGGGGTCGCGGTGATCGACGTGCCGTACCTGCTGGAGTCGGCCCGGCCGGCGGAGCCGGCGAGGTAGCGGGGGCGTTCGCGCGCTGGAGCACCGCCGCATGGGCCAGTGCCAGCTCCACCACGTGCGCCGGGTCGGAGAGCGTGCGGCCGGTCAGCCGCTCCAGGCGGCGCAGCCGGTTCGAGACGGTGTTGCGGTGGCAGTACAGCCGTTGCGCGGCGTACGTCGTCGAGCCCTGGCAGGTCAGCCACGTGCCCAGCGTGGTCAGCAGCACCCGGCGGTCCTCCGCGGGCAGCGCCAGCACCGGGCCGAGCACCACCTGCCGCAGCCGGCCCGCGAGTTCGGCCTGGGAGGCGACCAGCGCGGTCGGCAGCCGCTCGTCCAGCAGGGCCGTGCACGGACCGCCGGACGCGGGGGCGGTGCGCAGCGCGAGCGCGGCCAGCCGGTGCGCCCGGGCCAGGTCCCCGGGGCCCTCCACGACCGGGCTGACCCCGGCCCGGGATCCGAGCGCGCCGAGCAGCTCCCGTACGGACTCCAGGGGATGGTGGCCCAGCTCCACCAGGGCGGTCTCCCCGTCGGCGCGGATCCGCCACAGCACGCGCAGGCCGTCCGGGGCGGGCGGGCCGCCGGAACCGCCCGGGTTTCCGGGCGAGCCCGGGGCGTCCCGCGAGCCCGGGGCGACCGGCGCGCCCGGGGCGAGCACGACGACCGCGAAGCGGCCGCGTCCGGGGAGGCCGAGCCGGTCCGCCGCCTCCGCGGCAGCGGGTCCGTCCGGCGGAGCCGTACCGTCGAGCAGGGCGTCGAGCAGGGCCGCCCGGCGCTCCCGGTCGCGGTCGCAGCGCGCGGCGTCCGTACCGCGGTACGCGTCGGCCACGGCGTCCGTCAGCTGGTCCAGTACGTCCCACAGCACGGCCGCGGCCGGCAGCAGCCGGGGCAGCGCCGCCGGGTCGTGGGCCGCCACCGCCTCGTTGAGGGTCTGCCACACCATGCGGCCACCGCGCCGGTAGGCGTGCAGCAACGAGTCGAGCGGCACGCCCTGTTCGGCCAGGAGCGTGCCGGTGGCGCGGGCGCCCGCGAGCTCCACGGGCAGCCCGCGGATGCCGCGGTCCAGCCCCTCGACGGACTGCCGGAGGCCGAGGCGGATCCGCTCGCGCAGCTCGGCCCGGCCGAGCAGGGCGGCGTACGCGGGATCCTCGGCCAGCGTCCGGTCGGCGAGCCGGTCCGCCGTCACGGTGATCCGGCGGGACAGGTCCTCGCGTATCTCCTCGATGATCCGCTCCATGACGGGCAGGGTGACACGGGGGAGGGGGCGCTGGGGAGGGCCGGGACCGGGCCGCGTTCGCCAACGTGTCCGAATCACCCCGCGCGCTGTGGCTGCGGAGGCGGGCGTCCCGACGGGCACCGCCTCGAACCATTCGCTTTCGCCCGAGCACGGGAGGTCCGGGGCGGGGCGTGGTGATCTTATGTCCGGATGTGCGCGAGTCAGCTGGGATTGCGGGCCGCGAGCGACTTTCATGGGGGGTGCCAGGACTCGTACCGGAGCAGGGGGAGTATTCATGGTCACCGACGGCGGTCAGAAGGACAGCGAGAGCGCGCCCACCCTGATCGGTTCCGTGCAGCGGGCGCTGCGCCTTCTGGAGGCGATGTACGCCGAGGACGGGGCGACGGCGAAACGGCTCGCGCGGCTCACCGGGATTCCGCTGCCCACCGTGTACCACCTGCTGCGCACCCTCAGCCACGAGGGATACGTCGAGCGCGAGGGCGGCGCCTTCCGGCTCGCGGAACATCTTCCGCTTGCTTCGTGAGCCCCCGTCCGAGCTCCCCGGTGAGCCTCGCGCGCCGTATGCGCCCCGTGCGCCCTGTTGCGTGATCGACCGCCGTGATCAACATTCGTGATCAGAAGTCGACGTGTTCCGGCCACGCAGCCGCGTGGTTCAGTGCATGTTCCCGCGGAAAATGCCAGAAGCCCCTTCCGTGGTGTGGAACCTGAGTAAGTTCCCTCCTGTCGCGCCGTAGACCGTGCACTTCGCACGTCTGGCCGGGAGGGGAGCCCGCGTGCCCGGGATCGACGAATGCCTGCTCGAAGCCATGGCCCTGCCTGGTGCGCGGGGGGCCGCGCTGGTCGACTGGAGCAGCGGACTGGCCCTCGGCACCGCCGGGGACTCGCCGGTCGGCGACCACGAGACCACCGCGGCCGAGACCGCCGAGCTGGCCCGGGCGGCCGCCGAGTACGAGTCCTTCGCCCAGCCGGCGCCCGATCCCGCATCGGGACCGGACCTGGGCCAGTCGGGCCTGGGGCTGCCCGTGGAGGACCTGATCGTCACCACCCGCACCGGCTACCACGTCCTCCGCTTCGTCGAAACCAGCTTCGACAGCAGTGTCTTCCTCCACCTGTGGCTGGACCGCGCCGACGGCAACCTCGCCCTCGCCCGGCACAGACTCCGCATCCTCGCCGAGGGGCTGGTCCTCAGATGACCGCCGCCCCGGTGGGCGGCCTCGCCGCCGTCGCCGTCTCGCCCCTCCTGACCCGGCTCGCCGCGGAGCGCGCCACCGGCGCCCTGCTCCGCGACCGCGGCACCCTCTTCCTGGAGGACGGCCGCATCGTGCACGCCGAGAGCCCGGCCACCCCCGGCCTCGACGTCCTCCTCACCACCGGCGGCGGCCTCGCCCCCGAGCGCTGGCGCGAGGCCGTGGACCGGGCCGGCGCCCGCCGCCAGGTCGCCCGCTTCCTCGTGGACAGCGGCGGCCTCGCCGGCGGCGAACTGGAGATATGCCACCTCGCCGCCATCTTCGACGCCGCCTTCTTCGCCCTCTCCCCGGGCACCGGGCCCTCCCGGTTCCGCCGCGGGGCCACCCACTGGATCGGCTCCGTCCGCTCGGTCCCGGCAGCCGCCGTCGAACGGGAGACCCGGCGCCGGCGGGAACTGCTCGACGCCGTGTGGCCGTACCCACTGCTGGACACCTCCCCCGTGGTGCCCCGGGCGGCCGCCCCGGGCCAGACCGTCACCCCCCGCCAGCGGGTCCTGCTGGCCAGGGCGGACGGCGTACGGACCCCGGCGGACCTCGCGTGGTCGCTGGGCCGCCCGGCCTTCCACACGCTGCTCGACGTACGGCGCCTCGCGGCGGCCGGGCTCGTCGAGACCCCGCACGCGCCGGTCCTGACACCGGTCGAAACACCCCTGCCCGACTGGATCACCCAGACCCAATCCCCGGACGTGGCGCTGCTCCGCCGGTTACGCGACGCACTGGAGGCAAGCCTGTGAGGCTCCCGCTGCGACCGGCCCTGCGGTCCGAGCGCGCCGACCGCTCCGAGCGGAGGCAGCCCGAAGGGAGAAAGGCCGACATGAGCACGGCGATGCTGCCCCCCGAGGCCGAAGCCGAGATACTCGCCGAGCTCCGCAGGCTGCGCGCCCGGGTCCCCCAGCTCACCGGCGCCCTCGCCGGCAGCGCCGACGGCCTGGTCCTCGCGCAGGACAGCGCCGCCACCGAGGCGGAGTCCGTCGCGGCACTGACCGCCGCCGCCCTCGGCGTGGCCCAACGGCTCAGCGACACCACCGGCCAGGGCGGATTCCGCGAACTGCTCATACGCGGCGAGCACGGATACGTGGCCACCTACGCGGCCGGGGACGCCGCCGTCCTCACCCTGATCGCGGAGCCCCGCGTCAACGTCGGCCGGCTCCATCTGGAGGCCCGCCGCTCCAGCCTGCGCATAGCCGAGCTCATCGACCACGTCCTCGGGCGCCGCGGCCCCGAGGTCCCGCACGTCCATGTCGGTACGGACCGGGCGTAGTCAGTACAGACCGGGCGTGAAAGCCCACCGGAAAACCGTCTGAAATTCGCCAGCACACAGAGAAAGAAGAGGAGCCACTCATGGCCAACGTGGAGACCGCTCTCAAGGAAACCCTCGCCACCATCGACGGCGCGATCGGCGCCGCCCTGGTCGACTACGGCAGCGGCATGGCCCTCGGCACCATCGGCGGCGGCAAGGACCTCGACCTCACGGTGGCCGCGGCCGGCAACACCGACGTGGTCCGCGCGAAGGTGCGCACCATGGAGATGCTCGGCCTCAAGGACGAGATCGAGGACATCCTGATCACCCTCGGTACCCAGTACCACCTCATCCGGCTGCTCAAGAGCCGCGACTCCAAGGGGTTCTTCCTCTACCTCGCGCTCGACCGCGGCCGGGCGAACCTCGCGATGGCCCGGCACCAGCTCATGAAGATCGAGGCGGAGCTCGAAATCTGAGCAGACGTTCGGTCCGACCCCGACGCCGAGGTGGCGGGCGGCTGAATTCTTTGCCGTCCGCCCCGGGGGTCACGGGTCATATGTCCAGGATGGGGGGACTTTATCATCCCGTTACCGAGTAGGATGCTCTCATCACCTGATCATCGAAATAGCTTGAAACGCTGGAGAACCCGCCACCCATGCCCCCGCGCCTGAGCATCGTCGTCCCCGTCTACAACGTCGAGCTCTATCTCGACGAGTGCCTGGAGTCCATTGCCGCCCAGACGTTCGCCGACTTCGAGTGCATCCTCGTCGACGACGGGTCCACCGACACCAGCGCCGTCATCGCCAAGGCCTTCGCCGCGCGGGACAAGCGTTTCCGGGTCGTCATGCAGGAGAACGCCGGACTCGGCGCCGCCCGCAACGTGGGAGCCCGCCACGCCGCCGAGGGCAGCGAGTACCTGGCCTTCGTGGACAGTGACGACACGATGCCGGACTACGCGTACGAGCGCCTGATCGCCGCCCTCGACGAGACCGGTTCGGACTTCGCCGGCGGCAACGTGAAGCGTTTCCGCTCCGTCGGCATGCAGCAGTCCTGGGGCCACCGGGCCGCCTTCGCCAAGACGCAGCTGAAGACCCACATCTCCAAGTTCCCGGCGCTGGTCACCGACCGCACCGCGTGGAACAAGGTCTACCGGCGCAGCTTCTGGGACGAGCACGGATTCCAGTACCCCGAGGGCATCCTCTACGAGGACGCCCCCGTCAGCATCCCCGCGCACTACTTCGCGTCCAGCGTCGACGTCATCAGCGACTGCGTCTACCACTGGCGCGTGCGCGAGACCGGCGAGCGCTCCATCACCCAGCGCTCCACCGACCCGGTCTCCCTGATCGACCGCGTCACCTCCGTCCGCCTGGTCCGCGAGGCCCTCAAGGCCAAGGAGGGCGCCAAGTACGCCCGCTACCTGCGCGACTACGACTACAACGTGCTGAGCGAGGAACTCCCGCTCATCTACAAGTACGTCGGTGAGGGCGGAGCCGACTTCCGCGCCGCCTTCGTCAAGGAGGTCGGCGGCCTCGTCCGCGAGATCGGCACCGGCCCCTGGTCCGACCTGACCGTCGCCGACCGCCTCAAGGCGTACCTGGCCCGCGAAGGCCGCGTCGAGGACTTCATCGCCCTGACGAAGCACCAGAGTGACTACGCGTACAGCGTCCCCGTCAAGGGGCTGGCCCGCCCGCAGGCCGACTACCCGTTCCTGCACGGCCGTCCGCCGGTCCCCGCCAAGATCCTCACCCTCGGCCCGCGCGAGCGCCGCGTCGTCAGCCGCCTCGAGCAGGCCGTCTGGAGCGACGGCAAGCTGCTGCTGCGCGGCTACGCGCTGCCCGGCCACCTCGGCGCGGAGAGCCGCCTCGGCTCGCGCAAGATGCTCGTCTTCCGCGAGGGGGGCAAGCGCCGCCGTACCGTCGTCAGCGCCCGTACGGTCGCCTCCCCGATGGCCACCGTCAACGCCGCGCACCTCGCGCTGCGGCACGCCGACTGGGCCGGCTTCACCGCCGTCGTCGACCCCACCGCCTTCCAGTCGGGCGGCAAGTGGAACGACGGCATATGGACCACCTCCGTCGCCGTCACCGGCGCCGGCGGCCTGCACCGCGCCCGCCTCAAGGGCGGTGAGTCCGACTCCGGCCAGAACCCGCCCGCCCACTGGGTGACCCCGGACGTCCGCATCGTGCCGAACGCGACCGGCGCCCTCACCATCCAGGTCGAGACCGTCCGGGCCCGCGCCCTCGACGTCCGCCGGGCCGGCGAGGACGCCGTCGAGGTGGCCGGCGAGCTGGCCGCCGAGATCGGCGCCGGCGCCACCCTGCGCGCCGAGCACGTCTCCACCGCCGCCGTCCTCACCTTCCCGATCGAGACCGCCGCCGCGAGCGGCTCCGGCGGCGCCGGCCGGATCCCGTTCACCGTCCGCGTACCGCTGGCCGAGCTGGCCGCCGTACCGGACGCGGTGTGCGAGCCCGGCGAGTGGGCCCCCGAGCCGTGGAGCCTGACCGTGGTCGGCGCCGACGGCTCCGAGCACCGCCTCGCGCACGACGAGCGCGGCGGATTCGACGGCCTGGTCGTGCCCCTGCCCGGCGGGGACGCCGACCGCGCCCTCTTCGCCAAGCGCGGCAACACCGGGCACCTGACCCTCTCCGTGCAGCCCTCGCCGCCGCTCGTCGACTCGGTCACGGGCCAGGACGGCACCCTCACGGTCAAGGGCCGGTTCGTCGCGCCGGCCGACGAGCCGTACGAGCTGGTCCTGCACGACGCGCACGGCGCCGAGTTCAGCTACCCCGTCACCCGGGACGGCGACCGCTTCGCATCCACCTTCGAGCCGGTCCTCCCCGAGTCCTACGCCGGCCGCACCACGCTGCCGAAGGGCCGCTGGTGGCCCACCCTGCGCCCGCTCGCCCAGGGCGGCACCACCGCGGGCCTGCTCGGTGTCGACCGCGGCGCCCCGGTGCAGCTCGCGCCGACCGCCCTGCACGCCGGACCGCACGCGATCACCGTCCAGGGCCGCCGGATGCGGGTCGAGGCCCGCTTCTACGACCGCATGGTGCTCGTCGCCGACCCGCTGCTCAGCCCGCACGACCGCTCCCGGTACGCCCAGCGCGTCACCCGGTACGAGACCTACCCGGCGCAGCGCGCCCTGCCGGTCAAGGACATCGTCGTCTACGACACGCACCAGGGGAACGGCGCGGGCGACGCGCCCCGCGCCATCCACGAGGAGCTGCTGCGCCGCGGCGAGAAGCTGGACCACGTCTGGCTCGTCCGCGACGGCCGCGCCGAGGTCCCCGCGACCGCCCGCGCCGTGCAGTACGACAGCACCGAGGCCTGGGAGGTCCTCGCCCGGGCCCGCTACTACGTCGTGAACGACAGCGTGCCGCGGCGCTTCCAGCGCCGCGCCGGCCAGATCGTCGTCCAGACCTGGCACGGGACGCCGATCAAGGAGATCGGCCACGACTTCATCCACGACTACTACACGAGCCCCGAGATCCTGGAGGGGCTGGAGCACGACAGCGCCCAGTGGTCGCTGCTCGCCTCCCCGAGCTCGTACGCGACGCCGCTGCTCAAGCGCGCCCTCGGCTACCAGGGCGAGGTCATCGAGTCCGGCAGCCCGCGCACGGACGCGCTCGTCAAGCCCGACGCGCAGCGGATCGCCGAGGTCCGCCGCCGGCTCGGCCTGCCCGAGGGCAAGAAGGTCGTCCTCTACATGCCGACCTGGCGCGAGAACCGCGAGGGCTGGTCGGGCGGCTACAAGCTCGACCTCCAGATCGACCTGGACGCGGCGCGGCG
This sequence comes from Streptomyces sp. WM6372, assembly GCF_001279655.1. NCBI lineage: Bacteria > Bacillati > Actinomycetota > Actinomycetes > Kitasatosporales > Streptomycetaceae > Streptomyces > Streptomyces sp. WM6372. Next base: position 21,659 of record NZ_LGDB01000212.1, read on the forward strand.
CGAGCTCGGCGAGGACCACGTCCTGCTGGTCCGCGGCCACCACCACGTGACCGAGCAGGTACGGGACGACGTGCGCGACGGGTTCGTCGTCGACGTGTCCCGCTGGCCCGACGCGACGGACCTGCTGCTCGTCGCCGACGTCCTGATCTCGGACTACTCCTCGGCGCTGTTCGACTTCGCGCTCACCGACCGGCCGATCCTGCTCTTCACGTACGACCTGGAGCACTACCGGACCACGCTGCGCGGCTTCAACTTCGACCTGGAGGCCAAGGCCCCCGGCCCGCTGCTGGCGGACTCGGCGAGCCTGATCGAGGCCGTGCGCGGCGCGGACGCGGTCGGGGCGGAGTTCACGGAGGCGCGGGCCGCGTTCCGCGCCGAGTTCTGCGACCTGGACGACGGCGGCGCCGCCGAGCGCGTCGTCGACCGGATGCTCTCCATGGCGGCCGAGCCGGCGGTGTAAGCCGTCGGAGTGCATTCAGGAAGCGTTGCCGACCGGCCCCGGGCCCACCGATGAATTTCGGGCCCGGGGCCGGTCTGTATTGGAGCGAGACGGTGCCCCACCGCACGGACTCGACCACGCACCCGCCTGGAGGCAGTCATGAGCAGCAGCAACGGATTCACCACGTGTCTGTGGTTCGACGGCAACGCGGCGGACGCCGCCGACTACTACGTGTCCGTCTTCAAGGACGGGAAGATCGGCCGGACCGGCTACTACAACGAGGCGGGACCGGGCACGGCCGGTGACGTGATGGCCGTCGAGTTCGAGATCAACGGTCAGAAGTTCATGGGCCTCAACGGCGGCCCGCAGTTCCCGTTCACCGAGGCGATCTCGTTCCAGATCCACTGCGCCGAGGAGTCGGAGTCGGACTACTACTACGACGAGCTGACGAAGGACGGCGGCCAGGAATCCGCGTGCGGCTGGGTCAAGGACAAGTTCGGGGTGTCCTGGCAGGTCATCCCGCCCGGCGCCATCGACCTGATCACCGACGCGGACCCGGGGCGGTCCGCCCGCGCCACCGCGGCCATGATGAAGATGAAGAAGCTGGACGTGGCGGAGATGCGCAGGGCGGCCGACGCCGGCTAGGCCTCGACGCCGCCCGCGGCGATACGGGCCAGCAGGGCCGGGAGGGCGGTCCCGATCGGCTCGCGGATCACCTCGTCGGCGAGGGAGTCGTACGGGGTCTCCTCGGCGTTCACGATGATCAGGCGGGCCCCCGCCTCGGCGGCCATCCCGGCCAGCGAGGCGGCGGGCTGCACCTGGAGCGTCGTACCGACGGCGATGAACACCTGAGCGCCCTTGGCCACGGCCACGGCCTGCGCCAGCACCTCGGGGTCGAGCCGCTCGCCGAACATCACGGTCGCCGACTTGAGGATCCCGCCGCAGACCAGGCAGGCGGGATCCGGTTCCCCGGCGGCGACCCGGGCCAGCGCCTCGTCCATCCCCGACCGGGCGTGGCAGGCCGTGCAGAGCACCGCCCGGGCGGTCCCGTGCAGCTCGAACACCTTCCGCGGCGGCATCCCGGCGAGCTGGTGCAGTCCGTCCACGTTCTGCGTGATCACCCGGACCGGGGTGCCGGTGCGCTCCAGTTCGGCCACGGCCAGATGCGCGGCATTCGGCTGCGCCGCGAGGGCCCCGACTTCGGCGCGCATCCGCCAGGAGCGGCGCCGGATCTCCGGATCCGCCATGTAGTACGCGTACGTCACCAGCTTCTCGGCCTCGGGATCCCGGCGCCACAACCCCTGCGGCCCCCGGTAGTCCGGAATCCCGGAATCGGTGGACATCCCTGCTCCACTGAACACTGCGACGAGTGGCTTCCCCATGTCCCCGACCCTACGTACGGTCGGCCCGGACCCGCGACCGCATTACGCGGCGGGGGTCCGGGAGGGGCGTTCCTGCGGTGAATCCCGCCCCCCACAGGAGTGAGATCCGCGGTCCACCCCTGCCCGTGAAGACGCCCGGTGGTTACACATCCCGCATGAAGACCACCCCGTACGGCCTCGGTGCCCTGCTGCTGACCCTGCTCGCGCTGCCGGCGCCGGCCCTCGCCGCCGCCGCTGCCGATCCCACCCCGGTCGGCGCCCGCCACCGGCACACCGCCCCCGAGATCAGTACCTTCCTCGCCTCCTTCTACGGCCACCACGGCCCCTCCGCGCACGACCGTGACCAGCGCGTCTCGCAGCAGCTCAAGGAGAAGCAGGCGCACGCCCCGGGCTCCGACGTGCTGCTCTGCGCCCAGAAGGAGCCGAGGAACGAGCCCCAGGACATCGCGGTCGGACCGGTCACCGTCGCCCAGTCGGCCGGGGTCGGCTGGGCCACCGTCACCACCCACTGGGGGGCCGACCAGCAGGACACCTTCACCGCGTACGTGCGCCTCGACTCCCGGCCGATCAAGCTCGACGACGTGATCTGCGCCGGCTGACCCCTGGTAGACCGTCTGGTACAACACCGGACATGACGGGATTCGAGATCAGCGGCGCGAGCGCCGCCGACATGGAACTGATCCGCCGCTGGGCCGACGAGGAGGGGTGGAACCCGGGGGACTCCGACCGCTTCGCCTTCGCGGTCGCCGATCCGGCCGGCTTCCTCGTCGGCCGGATCGACGGCGAGCCGGTGGCCTGCATCTCGGCCGTGCGGTACGGGTCCGCCTTCGGGTTCATCGGCTTCTACATCGCCCGCCCCGCCTTCCGCGGACAGGGCTACGGGATCCGGCTGTGGCAGGCCGGGATGGAGCGGCTCGACGGGCGGCTCGTCGGCCTGGACGGGGTGGTCGACCAGCAGGACAACTACCGCAAGTCCGGGTTCTGTTCGGCCTGGAACAACGTCCGCTACGAGGGAGTCCCCCAGCCGAACGGCTCGGGTGGCGGTGACGGTGCTGGTGGTGGCGGTGGAGACGGCGCCGGGTTCGAGGTGGTCGACGCCGCGTCGCTGCCCTTCGGGCAGCTCGCCGCCTACGACCGCCGGTTCTTCCCCGAGGCGCGCGACGCCTTCCTGTCCGCCTGGACCGGGCTGCCGGGCCGTACCGCCCTCGCCGCCGTCCGCGACGGCCGGATCGAGGGCCTCGGGGTGATCCGCCCGTGCAGCGGGGCCTCCCGGATCGGCCCGCTGTACGCCTCCGCCCCGGCCGTCGCGGCCGCCCTGCTGCACCGGCTCGCGGAGCACACCCCCGACGGGGCGGTCGCCGTGGACGTGCCCGACGCCAATCCTGCGGCCACCGGCCTGCTGGCCGGCCTGGGGCTGGCCCCCTCGTTCGAGGCCGCCCGCATGTACACCGGGCCGGCGCCGGAGGTGGAACTGGCCGGGCTGTACGGGGTGACGAGCCTGGAACTGGGCTGACGGACGCGGGGCGGGCGCGGGACGGGCGGAGCTCCGGGCCGCGTGGTCCGTGGTCCGGATGCCGGATGCCGGATGCCGGATGCCGGATGCCGGGCGGCGGTCGCACGACGCCGCCCGGCCGGTCGCGTCGTGCCGGGTCAGAAGCCGAAGAGCGCGCCGCTGGTGTGCCGCAGGCCGCACGGGTTGCCGAAGGTGTACGAGTAGTTCAGCCGGCGGCCCTGCCACACCCCGTCCGCGGTCACCGTCATCGGGTTCCACTCCCGGGTACAGTCGACGCCCGGTCCGGGCGCGGCGACCGCGTCCAACCGGTGCGAGTTCGCCCGCAGTTCGGCACACGCGGAGGCCGGGGACGGGTGCGTCCCGCCGGGGGTCGGCGCGCAGACGAGCGTCACGGCGCGCATCACGGTGCCGTGCGCGGCGTCCTCCCCGGCCGTGATGCTCAGGACGAGGGCGGAGGGCGCGTACAGGCTCTCCGCACCGGACGGTGCGGCGTCGGCAGCTCCGGGCCAGGCCAGGGCCGTGAGAGCGGTGAGCGCCATGGCGGCGGAACCGAGGCCGAGACCCTTTGCGATGGACCGCATTTCGAACTCCCTTGAGTGGTTGCTTCGGATAGCGGACAGGAGTCTTGCCGACACGGACCGTGAACGCCCGTTCGTACCCCCATTTTTCGTCACCGATCGTAAGCGAATGTATGCAGACCGCAGCGGTGTGAGAGGTGCTGACCTGTGGGGGAGCGCACCGCCGAAACGGCCGAACACACGCGCTGAAACATGCGCGGGGGCGGTTCCGGGCCGGTTCCGGGCCGGCTCCGGTCCCGCTCCGGGGCGCCTTCCGCGCCCGCGCCCGCGCCCGCGTCGAGGCCGCGGCGCGCCGCTAGCGGGCCGTCGCGATGCGAGGGGCGTAGAGGTCGATCAACCGGGTGCGGGTCTGCTGGAGCCGCAGCGCGAGCACGCGCCCGACCCAGTGCCCGATGGCGGAGCCGAAGGCGGGATCGGCGTCCATCAGCATGCGTACGGAGGTCGCGTCGAACTCGTACGAGCGCACCGGGGTCATCGCCTCGGCGCTCAGCTGCCAGGTGTACGGCGGGAAGAGCCAGGACCAGCCGACGAGTTCCCCGGGGCCGAGGTTCTCGACGGGGGCGGGCCGGCGGGCGGGCAGCGGGATCTGGAGCGTCACCGTGCCGGATCGCACGATCCAGAAGGACTCGGCGCGCGAGCCCTCCTCGAAGATCCTCGCACCCTCGGGGAAATTGACCTCGCGGGCCTGGGACATCAGCCGCCCACGGTATTCGGCGGAGAGGACGGCGGCGATTCGGATGGGGGAAGGTGTGCTCACGACGGCCTCCGATCAGGGCCCCCCGATACCCCCAGTGTGACCGACACCCGGACGAATCCGGGCGCGGCGCATCACCCGGTTGTTCGAGTACCCGCACGGGCGGCCCCGCACACGGGTTCGGCGGCCACGGCGGCCGACTCCCCGAAGTCGGCCGGTCGCGCCCCGCGAGGGGTCATTCCTCGGCGTTGGCCTCCAGGCAGGCCAGCTCCATCGCGTCGAGGACCGCCTCGTGGCTGCGGCGGCTCAGCTCGGCGACGTTCTCGATCTGTGCCGTGGCCCAGGCCGCCAGAGTCATCACGAGGACGCGCAGCCCGTCGGTGCCGTGCTCGGCCAGGATCGCGTCGGCGACGATCATCGCGTCTTCGGGCACCTGCTCCGGCGGCTCCAGCCCGGCGAGCCCGCGCAGCATAGTGAGGGTGCGGCGGGAGATCTCCGGCGTCATCCTCGCCAGCCGCATGTCCTCTTCTTCGTCCATCCGCCCCACCCTCCCGTACGGTCCCGTCCCCCCAGGGCACGGTAGGCGCTGACGGCCCCGCGCGGGGCCGTTTCGCCAGGGTGACCACGCACGGGGAAGCGGCCCGGGCGCCGCCCCGGCCGGGAGGGCGGCCCGAGCCGACGGGTACGGGCGGTGGCGGGAAAGCCGGTGCCCGCGTGGGTTCCATGGTCGGCGACCGGCCGGTAACTTGGCCGCGGCATGCGTCCGTTGCCCGATTCCTCGCAGGAGCGACATGAAGAGCCTCATCCGTGCGCTGTGCGGCGCCCTCCTGCTCTTGGCGGGGGTCCTTCCGGCGGTGGCCGGACCGACGCCCGCCGCGGCCGCGCCGGCCGCGCCGGCCGCACCGGTCACGCCGGTCACGCCCGCGTCCCCGGCCGAGACGTGGACCCCGCCGCTGTCCACCCGCGGCCGCTACATCGTCGACGCGCGGGGCAACCGCTTCCGGCTCCGCTCCGGCAACTGGGACGGCGCCCAGGGCTCCTGGAACGGCAGCGGCGACCGCAACGACCCCGCCACCCACCACGCCGGCCAGAACTCGGGCGGCATCCCGATCGGCCTGGACCGGGTGCCGCTGCCCACCCTGCTGGCCGACTTCCGGGCCCTCGGCCTCAACAGCATCCGGCTGCCCTTCTCCAACGAGATGCTCCGCGCCACGGCCCCCGTCCCGGACGCGGCCGTCGCCGCCAACCCCGCGCTGCGCGGCCGGACCCCGCTCCAGGTCTACGACGCCGTCGTCGCCGCTCTCACCGACGCCGGCTTCGCCGTCATCCTCAACAACCACACCGTCACCACCCGCTGGTGCTGCGGACTCGACGGCAACGAGCGCTGGAACAGCGGCCGGACCACCGCCCAGTGGGCCGACGACTGGGTCTTCCTGGCCCGCCGCTACCGGGACAACCCGCGCGTGGTCGGCGCCGACCTGTACAACGAGGTCCGCCGCGACGTGCTCGACGACCCCAACTGGGGGCTCGGCGACAACCACGACTGGCAGGCGGCCGCCCAGGAGGCGGGCGACCGGATCCTCGCCGAGGCCAATCCGAACCTGCTCATCGTGGTCGAGGGCATCAACTGGACCGGCATCCCCCTGGACGGCCTCCCGCACGGCCGCCCCGCCCTGACCCCCGTACGCACCCTGTCCCACACCCTCGTCGTCTCCAACAAGCTCGTGTACTCGGCCCACTTCTACGGGTACACCGGCCCCCGGCACAGCGGCGCGACCGGCATCGGGGAGACCCACGACCTCCGCTACCAGGACATGAGCCGGGCCCAGCTCGAACAGACCCTCTACGACCAGGCCTTCTACGTCTCCGCCGAAACCGGCACCCATTTCACCGCGCCCGTCTGGGTCAGCGAGTTCGGCATCGGCGCCGACGAGACGGGCGCCCTCCCGCGCGCCTGGTTCCAGAACCTGACCGGCTATCTGAACGCCGTCGACGCGGACTTCGCGTACTGGCCGCTCGTCGGCTGGAGCACCACCGCGCAGGGCGCCCCGGGCGGAGACTCCTGGGCGATGCTCCGCTACGACTCCGCCGGGCGCCGCTCCGGCGTGCTCGACGCGGCCGACTGGCGCACGCAGCCGTGGACGGCCCTCGCGGGCACCGCCGGGCGCACCGGCCAGATCCCCGTCACCCCCGCCTGGTACCAGCTGACCACCGACCACCGCGACCACAACGCATCGCTGCGCACGCGTGCCGCCGGCGACTGGGACAGCGGGGCCCGCAAGGCGGTCTGCCCCGACGGCTCCCGGCTGGCCGGACTCGGTCACACGGCCGGCCGCGGCCTGTGCGGCACCTCCGACCTGCGGGCGTCCACGGACGGGCACACGGTGGTCCGCGACGAGGCGTACGTCCCGCAGGGCGGTGACTGGGCCACCGGCTATACGAAGCTCCAGTGCCCGGCGGGCCAGTTCCTGATCGGCTACAGCCTGCGCGGCGAGCGGGTCTCGGCGGCCCTGTGCGCGCCGAGCCGGACCGCCCTCGCGGCGGGCGGCCGCACGCTCTGGTTCGACCGCGGCGACAACCGCCCGCCCGGCGCCCCCGGCGGCGAGTACGCGTACGGCGACTACAAGGGCCAGTGCCTGCCCTCCGAGTACGCGGCGGGCATCGCCTTCACCACCCGCGCGGCCTCCCGCCCGGGGCCGGCGGCGCTCCTGTGCCGCCCCCTGCCGCCCGCCTGACCCTTCCGTCCGCGAGGCCGGCGGCGTCAGCGACCGCGTCAGCGACCGCCGTCGGCAGCGGCAGCGGCAGCGGCGTGAGCGCCGCCGCCGGCCAGCAGGTCCGGGAGGTCGCGCATGTCGGTGAAGACCACGGTGCCCGGGCCGGCGAGGTCGGCGGCCGCGGTCGGGCCGCCCGCGTAGCCGAAGGAGCGCATGCCCGCCGCGCGGGCCGCCTCGACGCCCGGGCGGCTGTCCTCGACGACCGCGCAGGCCGACGGGGCGACGCCCATGCGCCGGGCGGCGTACAGGAAGAGGTCCGGGGCGGGCTTGCCGCGGTCGACCTCGGTGGCGCTGTGGATGCGGCCCGCGAACCGCTCGTACAGGCCGGTGCGCCCGAGGGTGTGCCGCATCTTCTCGTGGGTTCCGCTGGAGGCGACGCAGGTCGGCAAGGTGATCGCGTCGAGCGCCTCGGGCAGGCCGTCGACCGCGGTGAGCCCGGCGTCCACCGCCTCCGCGTGCATCCGTGCGAAACGCTCCTCCCACTCCCGGGCCGCCTCCGCGCCGAGGCGGCGGGCGACCGTCTCCCGGTTCGAGGCGCTGGAGCGGCCGATGAACAGGCTGATCACCTCTTCCTCGGTGAGCGGCCAGCCGAGCTCCGCGCCGAGGGCGACGTTCACCCGGGCCGCGATCCGCTCGGTGTCGACGAGGACCCCGTCGCAGTCGAATATGACGAGTTCGATCGGTTCAGTGGAAGTGATCATGGCGCGAAGGATATGCGGCGCCCGGTCCGCCTGCGGCTCCCTCCGGGCGTCCGCGAATTTGGCATCCGATGCGTCAAGAGGGGTGAACAGGGGAGCAAAGGGGCCTAGGGTGCGCCCGTAGGCACGGTCGAGGACGGCGGCTGAACGACTGTTTTCGGCCAATCAGCGCACAGTGACACCGAACTGGGGGGTTCATGCGTAGATCCAGAAGGCTCGCGGCCGCTCTCGCCCTGTCCCTGGCCGGGACCGGCGCGGGCATAGGCCTCGGCCTCGTCCCGCAGGCGGCGGCCATCACCCCGCCCGTGGCCTTCACGGCCGACCCGCTGTCCACGTGGCAGCCCAACGGCGTCGTCTGGGCCCTCGCCGAGGCGGGCGGCACGGTGTTCGTCGGCGGCACCTTCTCCGCCGTCCGGCCTCCCGAGGGCGACGGCGGCGCCGAGCAGTCCGCGGTGAACTTCGCCGCACTCGACGCCGCGACCGGCGTCCCGACCTCCTGCCACCTCTCCTTCACGGTCGGCGGCGGCACCGCCACCGTCCGCGCGCTCACCCTCTCCCCGGACAAGCAGACCCTGTACGCGGGCGGCTACTTCGGCGCGGTCAACGGCACCCCGGTCTCCAGCCTCGCCGCCATCGACGTGGCGACCTGCACCGTCAAGACCGCCTTCCGCCCTGCCTTCGCGGCCACCGTGCGCGCCCTGGCCGTCACGAACGACACGGTCTACGCGGGCGGCGACTTCCTCACCGTCGCCGGCCAGCCGCGCGAGCGCTTCGCCGCCGTCGACGCGGCCGACGGCGCGCTGCGGCCCTTCCGGGCCGACGCCGACGAGCCCGGCCGCGCCGTCGAGGTCACCCCCGACGGCCACGACGTCGTCCTCGGCGGCGACTTCTTCACCGTGAACGGAACGAACTCGCACGCCCTGGCCGTCGTCGACTCCACCAGCGGCGCGCTCACCAAGAGCTACCCCGGCTTCATCGAGACCAACTCCGTCGTCAAGGACATCGCGACCGACGCGACCGGGTTCTACACCGGTAACGAAGGCACCGGCGGCGGCGTCTTCGACGGCCGGATCGCGCTCAACCTGAGCGACTTCAACCAGCGCTGGCGCGACACCTGCCTCGGCGCCACGCAGGCCGTGCTCCCGTACCAGAACGTGCTTTACAGCGCCTCGCACGCGCACGACTGCTCCAGCGTGGGCGAGTACCCCGACGGGCAGCGCCACCACCTGCTCGCACAGCCGACGACCAGCGTCGGAAAGCTGGGCTGGGCCCCCGACACCAACGACGGCATCGGCGAGGGCATCGGCCCGCGCGTGATGGCGGTCGGCTCCAAGGGCGGCGTCCAGTACCTGTGGGTCGGCGGCGAGTTCACCACCGTCAACGGCTCCGCGCAGCAGAGCCTGACCCGTTTCGCGTCGACCGGGGACACGGGCGCGCCCACCGTGCCCGTCGCGACCGCGGCGAGCTTCAGACCCGGCGAGGTGCAGGTGCGCTGGCGCACCAGCCTCGACCTGGACGACAGCGCGCTGACCTACCGGATCTACCGGGGCGGCTCGGGCACGCCGATCGCCACGGTCACGGCCGACTCGCTGTTCTTCAAGCGCCCGCAGGCCTCCTGGACCGACACGACCGTCGCCGCGGGCCAGTCGTACACGTACCGGGTGACGGCCTCCGACGCGGCCGGCAACACCAGCGCCCTGTCGGCGACCGCGAGCGTGACCGTCCCGACCTCGGCCGACGCGTACCCCAACCAGGTCCGCGCGGACGGCGCCCAGCTGTTCTGGCGCTACGACGACGCCTCCCTGCCGAACGTCGCCGACTCCTCCGGAAGCGGCAACCAGAACGGCGTGCACCTGAACGCCCCCGCCCTGCGCCAGACGCCCGCAGCGGTCTCCGGCGCGAGCACGGCGATCGGTTTCAACGGCACGGACAACCGGGTCTACGGGGACCTGCGCCAGAGCATCGGCGGCAGCTACACCATCGAGACCTGGTTCAAGACGAACACCACCCGGGGCGGCAAGCTCTTCGGCTTCGGCAACAACCAGGTGCGCGGCAGCAGTCAGTACGACAAGCACATCTACATGACCAATGACGGGCGCCTCGTCTACGGCGTGTACACCGGCGCCACCCGCACCATCGCCACCGGCACCGCCTACAACGACGACAAGTGGCACCACGTCGTCGCCACCCAGGGACCGGGCGGCATGGTCCTCTACGTGGACGGCGCGCAGAAGGGCACCCTCGGCGTCACCACGCACGAGAACTACGCCGGCTACTGGCACGCGGGCGGCGACAGCCTCGCCGCCTGGCCGGACCGCCCGACGAGCGAGTTCTGGGCGGGCCGGCTCGACGAGACGGCCGTCTACCCGAGCGTCCTGAGCGCGGCCCAGGTGCAGAACCACTACGCCCTGGCCACCGCCCCGGCCGACTCGGTCGTCCAGGTGCAGGCCGCCGAGGACACGTACGCCAACGCGGGCGCCCCGGACGGGAACTACGGGACCTCGTCCTCGCTCGCCGTGCGCGGCACCTCGCTGTACACAAGCTACCTGCGCTTCAACCTGCCCGCCGCGCCCGCGGGCACCGTGCTGAAGTCGGCTTCCCTGAGCGTGAAGACCAGCACGATGGGCGGTGCCGGTACGGCGGACACGGTCTCGGTGGTCCCGGTCACCGGTACGTGGACGGAGGCGGGCACCACCTACAACAACCGCCCCGCCACGGGCGCTCCGGCCCTCGGCAGCTTCGCCGGGATCCCGGACGGCTCGGCGGTGCACACCACCGGGCTGAACACGGCCGCCCTCGCGGGCGCGCTCGGTACGAGCTACGGCCTGGCGCTGACCAGCCCGGGTGCGGACGCGCTGTGGCTGTGGTCCTCCGAGGCGGCGGCGAACGAGGGCACGCCGCAGCTGACGCTGACGTTCGGCGCGCCGTAGCCGTAGCCGCGTCCGCGGCCGGAGGGGCGTACGGGACAGGGGGCGCGGGCCGATGCGGTCCGCGCCCCCTGTGGCCGTCCAGCCGTCTACGCCGTCGTGTAGCTGAACTCGTACGCGACGGACGTCTCGCCGTGGCGGTAGGTGAACGCCCCCGAGCCCGACAGCCCGGCCAGCTCGCCCGACCCGGAACCGGGGACCACCTCGAACGTGCAGCTGGTGCCGGAGGCGTCGAAGGTGCCGCGCTGCTCCAGGACGAACGCCCCCTTCCGGCCGTCGACGGCACCCGACAGCAGCTCCAGGCCGGTGTAGGAGCCGGTGCCCTCCCCGGTGTACGCGATCGTGTAGCCGGCGTGGGTCGCCGCGGCCTCGATGCCGCCCGTGAAGGCGTTGACGACCGTCGAGCGGGCGAGGCGCGGGGTGGAGTCGGACGAGCCGACCGGCTGCTCCTGCCAGTCGGCGAACGTGAATCGGCCGGTGGTGGTGCGGCCGGTGGTGGGGGTGGTGCTGGTGGGGGCGTCGCCGGTGGGAGCGGTGCCGACAGGGGCGTCGGTGCGGGCGGACATGGAGGACCTCCTGGTTCACGGCCGGGCGGGCTCGGTCCCCCCGACACGAGAACAGTCTGTCCGGGATACCTGACACCTTCTGTCAGGTATCCCGGAGCCCCGCCACAATGACCCCATGCGCGCCGACCGGCTCCTCTCCCTGCTCCTCCTGCTGCAGAACCGCGGCCGGATGACCGCACCCGAACTGGCCGCCGAGCTGGAGGTGTCGGTCCGTACCGTCTACCGGGACATCGAGGCCCTCGGCGCCTCCGGCGTCCCCGTCCAGGCCGACCGCGGACCGGCCGGCGGCTACCGGCTGATGGACGGCTACCGCACCCGGCTCACCGGTCTCACCGGTCTCACCGACGCCCAGGCGGGCTCCCTCTTCCTCGCCGGTGCGCCCGGGCCCGCGCAGGACCTGGGCCTCGGCGCCGATCTGGCCGCCGCCCAGCTCAAGCTCCAGGCGGCGCTGCCCGCCGCCCTCGCCGAGCGGGCCCGCCGGCTCCAGGACCGCTTCCACCTGGACGCCCCGGCCTGGTTCCGCGACGCCGACCCCGTACCGCACCTCGCGCGGATCGCCCAGGCGGTCTGGGACCAGCGCGTCCTGCTCACCCACTACCGCCGCTGGAGCGGCGAGGAGCGGGCCGGGCGCCCGCTGCACCCGCTCGGCCTCGTCCTCAAGGGCGGCATCTGGTACCTGGTGGCGCGCGCCGCCGACGAGCGCGTACGCAGTTACCGGGTCTCGCGGTTCCTCGCCGTGGACACCTCCGAGGAGGGCTTCGAGCGTCCGGACGGATTCGAACTCGCCGCGTACTGGGCGGAGTCCGCGCGCCGGATGGAGGAGGCGACCCGGCAGGGGACCGCCCGGCTGCTGCTGTCCCCGCGCGGGCGCAGGCTGCTCCCGATGCAGTTCGGCGCCGCCGGCGTACGGGCGCTGGCCGGCGCCGGACCGGCCGGCCCCGGGGACCCGGAGGGCTGGATCCGCGTCGACCTGGAGGTCGAGTCCGAGGCCGTCGCGGTCGGAGACCTGCTCCGCCTCGGTACCGAGGCCGAGGTCCTCGCCCCGCCCGAACTCCGCCGGGCCCTCGCGGCCACCGTCGCCGCACTGGCCGAACGGTACGGCTGAACACGCCGGTGACGACCGGGCGGGCGGTCGGCCGGGCGGCCGGTCGGGCAGGTCTTTGCGGTCTAGGCCCCGGTGCCGGGCGGCGCCGTCGGGCGGTGCTGCCAGCGGATCTCGCCGTCCTCGCGGTGCGGGGTCGGGGCGAAGCCGCAGGCCGCGGCGACCGCCGCCGAGGCGTGGTGGTCCGGGTGGACGTGCGCGATCAGCAGCCCGACGGGGAGGTCCGCCAGCCATGCCGTCACGGCCCGGGCCGCCTCGGTGGCGAAGCCCCGGCCCTGCCAGGGGGTGCCGATCACCCAGGCCAGCTCGGCCGTGTCCCGCGCGGGCGTGACGGTGGCCTGCACGGTCCCCACCAGCGCCCCGTCCCCGCGCAGCCGCAGCACCCAGTTGCACCACACGACCGCGGGGTCCGGGGACCCCGCTGCCAGCCGGGCGTATCGCTCGCGCAGCGCACCGGCCGTGAGCGGGGCTCCGCCGATGAACTCGTGCAGTACGGGATCGCCCAGGACGAGGGCCATCTCCGCGGCGTGCTCGACGCGCAGGGGGAGCAGGTCCAGGCGGCCGGTGCCGAGGCGACCGGCGGCGGCCGTACGGGCCCGGGGCCGTCGGACCTTGGCCGCCGCACCCGGGCGGGGTACGCCGTCCACCGCGAGGCAGATCCCGAGGACCCGGTCGTGGCCGGTCCAGCCGTTGACCCGGCCCCTGTTGTTGCTGATCCGCACGCGGCGGCGCGGGGTGTCCACGGCGGAGACCAGGTGCAGGTACACCGTGCCGGAGACCCGGGCCAGCACGATGTCGCCGGGCTCGACGAGCGCGGGGTCGACCGGGGCGACCCGGACCCGCTGCCTGCTGTGGATCAGCGGCACCATCGAGCCGCCGGTCGGCCGGAACTCCACGGTCTCGCCCCGGCCTGTGCGGTCCGCCACTGCGTCGAGCATGCCCATCGGGCGAGTCTGCCCGGATACGGGGGCTTCCGGAAACCGCATTTCCGCCGGGTGCGGCGGGGCGCGGGCCGGGTCGGATGCGGGACGGCCCGGGTCGAGCCGTCAGCGCGGCGGTTCCACCTCCAGGAAGCGGCGCCGGCGCGGGCCCCGGTAGAGCAGGCAGCCCCAGCCCAGCGGTTCCAGCGCGGCCGCGCAGGCCGTCAGCCGCTCCTGCTCCGCCTCGGCCGCGCCGCCGCCGGGCGGCCCGAGCCAGGTCACCTCCACCGCCGCGCCCCCGGACGGTCCGGGCGCCACCCGGTACCCCGTCCGCGTACGACGGCCCCCCGCGTCCACGGCCGATGGCGGGAGGGCCGCCGCCTCCAGTACGAGGGCCACGGCGCGCGGCATCTGCCGCAGCTCCCACGGCGCGGGAACCGCCGTCCCCGCCCGGCCGTTCACCAGGCGGCGGATCTGCAGCAGGCCCTCGTACGCCGTCCGGACCTCGGCCTCCCGCGCCGCCGTGGCGGGCCGTTCCGGTCCGTCGCCGGTCGCCGGCTCGAAGGACGCCGTCACCACCCACCACCCTTCCTCGGTGCGGTCTGAGTACCTCACACCCAACGGCCTGAGTATCCGCCCCGATTCCCCGCGACCCCGCCGCTGATCGAATGGGGGCATGACCTCCGACGCCGCCGCGGCCCGCCCGCGCCGCATGCAGCACGTGACCACCGCCGGCTCCGCCCTGGCCGTGGCCCTGGTCCCGCTCGTGGTCGGCGTCCTGGTGGCCAAGGGCATGGCCGCGGACCCGCACACCCCCGTCAACGCCCTCATCACCGGAGGGGGACAGCGGGCGGGCCTGCCCCGAGCCGAGTGGCGCCGCCGCGGCCACGCCACGATGCACCGCCTGCGCACGGCCCGCCGGCGCACGGTCCGCCGCCGCACTGCCGGCTCCCGCCCGTGCCCCGCCGCTGTCCGACGGGGTCCGGGACGGCCCGACAGCTCCTACACGACGGGTGCGAGCGGTTCCTGGAGTTCGGTGACCCACTGGGTCCGGTCCTCCGGGCAGGAGAGGGTCACCTCGCGCGCGTAGCCCGCCGAGCGGTGGCCGTTCGCGTCGATCCAGTGCGCCAGCGCCTGGGCGGTGGGCAGGACGGCGTCCATCGGACCCCGGTGCACCACGGTCGCGGCCCGCTCGACCCCGGGCAGTTCGACCACGCGCACCGCGCCCCCGAGGTCCTCGGCGCGCACCGAGGCCCCCACCGGCAGCCCCGCGTGGACGAGGACGGCGCCGGGCTCCGCGCCCGGCGCGTCCTCGTAGTACGCGACCCCCGGGCCGGTCGGGACCACCCCGGCGGCCTCGATCCGGCGGCAGAGCTCGTCGTAGAGCGGGCCGATGACCGGCCCGATGTCCTGCGGTCCGTAACTCCCCGCGACCCCGGTCAGCTCGACGAGCCGGACGGGCGGGAGGCTTGTGACGACGATGTCGACGGTGGACATGGATCCCTCGCTCTCGATGGTCCGGAGCCTCGTCTCGACCTGGGTCAGCCGGGCCGCCGCGGCGGCCATGGCCGATTCCAGTTCCGCCCGGCGCAGCCGGAGCATGCCGCGCAACTCCTCCGCGCCCAGCCGCTCGTCGAGGATCGACCCCACCTGTTCCAGGCTGAAGCCGAGTTCCTTGAGCGCGATGACACGGTTGAGGCGGGCGAGTTGCCCGGCCTCGTAGGAGCGGTAGCCGGTGGCGGGGTCGACACGGGCCGGGCGCAGCAGTCCGATGGCGTCGTAGTGGCGCAGCATGCGGACCGACACCCGGCCGTGCTTGGCGAAGTCTCCGATGGTGAACATGACGCCCTCCAGTGCAGGCCCTGACACGGGGGGAGGGTCAAGTCCTGAGCGATGTCTGCTGGTCAGCGGCCATACTGCCGGATGCAGAGATCCACGATGGAGGGCGGTACGGCGCCCTCGGCGGCCGCGCACAGCTCGTCCGGGCGCGGCAGCCGCGGCGTGGCCGGCTGCCGCGGGGTGCGTGGCGGCGCGGGCTTGGGCGGGTGCGCCCGGCGCGGCGCCGCGGGCGGTTCCGCGCCGCGTGCGGCGGGCGGCCGCTCCGGGGCGGCCCGGACCGGTGGCTCGACCGGGGGTTCGGGGAGCTGCCCCAGCGGCAGGGGCAGCGACTCCGGCGGACTCGGCGGCAGGTCGGGGGCGGTCGGTGCCTCGGGCGTGTCCTGCGCGCTGGTGGGCGCCGAGGGGCCGCGGGCCGGAGCCGGGGACGCCTCCGGGCCGACGGACACGCAGCCGGTGCTCGCGAGCAGTGCGACGAGGGACAGGGGCAGGGCCCGGCGTAACTGCATCCGACCACCATGCCGCACCGCGGGCCGCCCGCCGGCCCGTACTCACGCGTCCGGGTGAAGCGGCGGCGGAGTCGGTCCCCGGTGTCCTCATCGTCACGGTCCGGATGCCGAGGGCTACCGGAGCCGAGAAGCGGAACGGACGGATGGGGCAGTTCGGACACCCGGCTTGACCCGGGCCATCCGGGGAGGAAAGAGTGCGCCGATCAAGCAGTCAAGAACCACCGCATGAGCTGCACTTCGGAGATATCTCATATGTTCGCACCGGTCCGCGATTCGCTTGACCCCATGACGACCGGAGGCGCCCCTCGGCCGGGCGCCGCCACGGGCATGGTCCTGGTCGCGCGGCGGCGCAGGGCCTGACCGGCAGGGTGGGGGCCGACACCGCACCGCCGCGCCGGTCCCCACCCCCGCCGGGAGACAACCGTGTCCCACCACTCCGACGAGAGCGCAGGCGTGCCCGAAGACCGCCTGTTCGTGCGCCCGTACGTGGCCCCCTCCGGGCGGCCGCCCCGGGCGACGACGCCCGCCTGGCCGCACACCGGGCCCGTCCCCGTGTCCTTCCGCGCGCCCGAACCACGGTCTGACGACGGACCCGAGCCCGCTTCCGGTGCGGAGCCGGCCGCTACCGGCCCCGGCCGGGAGCGCGGCAGCCGGGGCCCGCTGGTGGCCTTGGCCCTGCTCGCCCTCGCCGCGGCCGGCGGGCTGGCGTTCCTGCCGAGCGGACCCGACCCGGAGCCCCGGCGGGCCGTGAAGCCGCCGGAGTTGTCCGTTCCGGTGCTCCCGGCGCGCAGCCCCGGAGCCGGGGCCGACGCCGGTCCCCCGCCCGAGGGGTCCGTACGGGCCTCCGCGCCCTCGTCGGCCGCATCGGCCTCGGCGCCGGGCCCCGGACCGGTGGGATCGTCCGCGGGGCAGACCCCCAAGCCGGCGCCGCCGGGCGCCCCGTCCGGGCCGCCGACCCCGGCGGCTTCCGGGACGCTGCGGATGGGCGACCGCGGGCCCGAGGTGCGCGCCCTCCAGGAGCGGCTCCACGGGCAGGGGTTCACGTACGTCTCGGTCACCGGCGAGTACGACAGCCAGACCAAGCGCGGGGTCGCACAGCTCCAGCGCGACCGGGACATCAAGGGCGACCAGCCCGGGGTCTACGGCCCGGCCACGCGGGCGGCCTTCGGAGGCTGAGGCCGGAGCCGGCGGCCGGAGCCGGCGGTCGGCTGCCCGCGGTCGGCGGCGGGTGTCAGCGACCGCCCGAGACCCGCAGGACGGCGCCCGTCGTGTACGAGGCGTCCGGGGACAGCAGCCAGGCCACGGCCCCCGCCACCTCCTCCGGCTGACCGGCCCGCCCGAGCGGGATCCCGGCGGCCGCCCGGGCCGGCCGTCCGGGGTCGCCCATCGCGGCGTGCATGTCGGTCTCGATGATGCCGGGCGCCACAGCGTTGACCCTGATCCCGTCCGGACCGAGCTCCTTCGACAGCCCCACCGTCAGGGCGTCGGTGGCCGCCTTGGTCGCCGCGTAGTGGACGTAGTCGCCGGGGCTGCCGAGCGTCGCGGCCGCCGAGGACACGTTCACGATCGCCCCGCCGCCCGCCCCCGCCATGTCCCGGGCGGCGCGGCGGCAGCACAGCAGGTACCCGAGCAGGTTCACCTCGACCACGCGCCGCAGGTCCTCGGTCGCGGTGTCGGCGAGCCGGCCGAGCGGGCCGGTCACCCCGGCGTTGTTCACGAGCCCGGTCACCGCGCCGAACTCGGCACCGGCGATGTCGAAGAGCCGCTCCACCCCGCACTCGTCGGAGGTGTCGCCGCGTACGGTCAGGCAGCGTGCGCCGGCCGCCCGTACGCGCTGCGCGACGGCATCGGCGGCCGCGTCGTCGCGGTGGTAGCCGAGGACCACGTCATGGCCGTCCGCGGCGAGGCGCAGGCAGGTCGCGGCGCCGATGCCTCTGCTGCCTCCGGTGACGACGGTGACCGGACGACGGGGCACGGGGACCTCCTGGGCGGCGGGGCGGCGGGGCGGCGGGGCAGCGGGGCTGCAAAACTGTTGGGTGGCGGGGGCGCGTCAGGCTAACACCGGGATTTCGGCTGGACCAGCGGAAATGCCAGGTCGCACAGTGGACCCCGGTGCAACGACACCGTCCGTCCGTACGCCCCGTCCCAGGAGTTGGGTACATGTCGACCTTGCGGGTCACCGCCGAAGAGCTGACCGTCCACGAGCACCCGAACGCCGACGCGCTGGAGCTGGCCCAGGTCGGCCTCTACCGGGCCGTCGTCGCCAAGGGCGCCTACCGCACCGGCGAGTTCGCCCTCTACATACCCGAACAGGCCGTGCTGCCCGCCGGCCTGATCGAGGAGCTCGGCCTGACCGGCCGCCTCGCCGGAGGCGCCGCCGACCGGGTCAAGGCGGTCCGGCTGCGCGGCGAACTGTCGCAGGGGCTGGTGTGCCGGCCGCGTGCGCTGGCCGACGTGGACCTGGCCCGGGCGGCCGGGGAGGGTACGGACTTCGCCGAGCTGCTCGGGATCACCAAGTGGGCGCCGCCCGTCCCGACGACGATGAACGGCGAGGTGGAGGCAGCGCCCGAACTGCTCCCGTGGGTGGACATCGAGAACCTCCAGCGCTACCCGGACCTGTTCGAGCCCGGCGAGCCGGTCGTCCTCACCGAGAAACTGCACGGCACGGCCTGCCTGTTGACGTACGTCGCCGACGGCGGCCGGGTGCTGGTCTCCTCCAAGGGCTTCGGCTCGAAGGGGCTGGCCCTGCGGGAGGACGAGCGCAACCTGTACTGGCGTGCCGTACGCGGCCACGGAGTACCGGAGGTCGCCGCGAAGCTGGCCGAGCGGCTGGGCGCCACCCGGATCGGCGTCTTCGGCGAGGTGTACGGCGCGGGCGTCCAGGACCTCGCGTACGGCACGGACGCCCGTACGGCCGCCACCGGGCCGGGATACGCCGTCTTCGACGTATCGGCGGAGATCGACGGGCAGGTGCGGTGGCTGGACCCGCAGGAACTGCTCCCGGACGGTGAACTGCCCCTGGTTCCCCGGCTGTTCGAGGGACCGTACGAGCTCGCCACCGTACTGGAGCTGGCGACCGGCCGGGAGACGGTGTCCGGCCGGTCCACGCACCTGCGCGAGGGCGTCGTGATCCGCCCGGTGGTGGAGCGCCACAGCCCGGTGGTCGGCGGCCGCGCCGTGGCCAAGGCGGTCAGCCCGGCCTACCTCACCCGCAAGGGAGGTACGGAGTACGAGTGACCCCGGCGCCCGCGCACCCGGCTCCGCGCGAGCGGGCGCCGGGCGTGAGCCGGCTCCGGGACCCGGAGCCGGCCGGCTCAGACGAGGCGCGCACCGCCGTCCACGTGCAGCACGGTGCCGGTGACGAACGGGTTGCCGATCGCGTACAGCACCGAGCGCACCACGTCGTCCGGGGTGCCGGTCCTGCCGGCGGGGTTGCGGTCCGCGACCCCGCGCAGGAACGCCGCCTTGCCCTCGCCGAGCCGGTCCCAGGCCCCGGAGTCGATGATGCCGGGGGAGACGGCGTTGACCCGCAGGGGCGCCAGTTCGACGGCCAGCGCCTCCACCAGGAAGGCCAGGGCCCCGTTGGTGGTGGCCATGACCACCCGCTCCGGGGCGGGCCGCCAGGCCGCGACGCCGGAGAAGAAGGTGAAGGAGCCGCCCTCGTCCATCCGCCCCGCCAAGTGCTTGGCGAGCAGCAACGGGCCAAACACCTTCGCCGCGAACGCCCGCTGGACGTCGGCGAGCACGAGGCCGGACACGGGCCCGTTGGCGGGGACGGCGGCCGTCGAGACGACGTGGTCGACGCGGCCCGCGGCCTCGGCGAGAGCGGCGATCGACCCCTCGTCGGTGAGGTCGGTCGGCTGGACACGGGCGGGTCCGGGCAGGGCGGCCGCCGTCGCCGCCAGCCGGTCCGCGTCGGGCCCGGCGAGGACGAGCTCGGCGCCGGCCGCCGACGCCGTACGGGCCAGCGTGCGCCCGATGTGCGAGCCGGCGCCGACGACGACGAGCCGCTTGCCGTCGAGGGAGTCCTGGAAGAGAGCAGCAGTGGTCATGGGTGGTCCTGAGTTCTGAGTTCTGAGTTCTGGGGTGTGGGGTTCTGGGGTTCCGGGGGGTCCGGGTTCCCGCGTCCCGTACCTCCACGACTCTCCATCCAGCGGATCCCATACGTCCAAGACATGGTTTCTACCGCTGCCATAAGATTTGCTCATGACGACCCTGCGGCAGCTCGAGTACCTGGTCACCGTCGTGGACACCGGCTCCTTCACCCGGGCCGCCGAGCTCCTGCACGTCTCCCAGCCCGCCCTGTCGCACCAGGTCCGCGCGTTGGAGCGGGATGCGGGCGGACCACTGCTGGAGCGGCTCCCGCGCGCGGTCAGGCTGACGCCGATGGGCCGCGCGATGCTCCCGCACGCCCGGGCCGCTCTCGCCGACGCCGAACGGGCCCGGACCGCGGCCCGCCGCGCCGTCGGCCTGGACGGCGGCGAGATCCAGGTCGCCGCCGTCTACTCGGTCACCCTCGGGATCCTGCTCCCGGTGCTGCGCACCTGGCACGAGCGCCATCCCGACGTCCGCATCCGGCTCATCGAGTTCCCGCACACCGACGCGCTGCTCGCCGCGATGACCGCAGGCCGCGCCGACCTCGCCGTCGGCCCCGAACCCCGTGAATGGGACGGCCCGGTACGGAAGTTGGGGGAGGAGGAGTTCGTGCTGGCCGTCCCCGCCGACGATCCGGCGCCGGACCGGGTGCGCCTGGTGGACCTGGCGGACCGCTCATGGGTGCACTACGCCCCCGGCAACGGCCTGGCCGAGGTGGTGGACCAGGCCTGCGCGGCGGCCGGCTTCCGGCCGCGCGCCGCCGTACGGACCGAACAGACGGCCGCGGCGCCGCTGCTGGCCGCCACCGGGCTCGGCCCGGCCCTGGTCCCCGAGAGCGTCGTACCGTCCGGCTTCGCGGGGCGGGTGCTGCGTCCCGAACCGCCGGTGCGCCGGATGCTGGCCGCCTATGCGCGCCCGCACCCCGACCCGCTCACCACGGCCTTCCTGGACACGCTCGCCCGGTGCGCACAGGCCGCCGGAGCCTGAGCCCGGAAGTTCACGGCCGCCGGGCCGGCGATCCGGCGCGGACCTCCAGGGAGGTGCGCCAGCCCGGGGCTTCCGGCTGCGGGGGCCGGGGCGCGGGGCGGCCGCCCGTGGCGAAGAACGCCGACAGCGGGAGCGTCGCCGCGCCGACCGTGACCGCGTCCGGGCCCAGGGAGCCCAGGCCGATCGTGACGCGCTCGGCGGGATGGCGCAGGGAGTACCGGGCCGCGTGCTCCCGTACGGCCGGCAGGATGTGCGGGCCCAGCAGCAGGCCGGCCCAGCCGCCGATCAGGATGCGCTCCGGCCGGAACAGGTTGACCACGTCCGACAGGCCCGCGCCGAGGTACTCCGCGGTCTCCTCCAGGACCTCCAGGGCCACCGGATCCGCCGCGACGGCCGCCGCGAGCAGGGCCGACAGGGCCTCCTCCTCGTCCGCCGCGTCCGAGGCGCGCCCGCCCCGCTCCGACCACCGCTGCAGCAGCGACTCCGCCCCCGTGTACGCCTCCAGGCAGCCCAGCGCCCCGCACCGGCAGCGCCGTCCCCGTACCGAGACGGTCAAGTGCCCCCACTCCAGCGGGGTGCCCTCGGTCGTGCCCCCGTCGGGTGAGCCGTCCGTGATCAGGCTGGCACCCACGCCCGAGCCGAACAGGACGACGACGGCCTCGCGGGCGCCGCGCCCCGCCCCGAACCACATCTCGGCCTGACCGAGCGTGCGCGCCCCGTTGTCGATGATGTACGGGACCTCCGGCGGTACGGCGCCCGTCGCCCGCAGCAGGGCCTCCAGCGGGACCGCGTCCCAGCCGATGGTCTGGCCGTGGACGACCGCTCCGCCCGGCGCCTCGCGTTCCACTATGCCGGGAACGCCCACGCCCACCCCCAGCAGCCTGCCCGTCCCGACACCGGCCTCCGCGAGGACGGCGGCGATCCCGGTCCGGACGTGGTCCACGATCGGGCCGACGTCGTAGCAGCCGCGCGGCTGCAACGGCAGCTCGGCGCGGGCGAGTTCCGTCAGCGCGAGGTCGAACAGCTCGACGCGGACCCGGGTTTCGCCTACGTCGACCCCGATCATGTGGGCGCTGCCGGGAGCCACGCGCAGCAGGGTGCGCGGCCGGCCGCCGTCCGAGTCGACGATCCCGGCCTCCTCCAGCAGTCCGTCCGCGACGAGTTCGCCGACCACGTTGCTGACGGAGCCGGAGCTCAGCCCGGTGGCGGGCCCGAGTTCCTGCCGGCTCATCGGCCCGCCGAAGTACAGCCGCTGGAGCACGGCGCTGCGGTTGCCGCGCCGCAGGTCCCGCACCGTACGGCCGCCACGCCCTGTGGTCATCTGGCTCCTTCCGTCCTGCCGTCCGCCCTGTAGTCGCTCGCAACATACCCTTGCCAGACCCCTTGACGCGACCCTTTCACGAGGCTTAACTCACGTCCTGAATTAAGGCCTTGGGCCGCTGGGCTCCGATGCGGTGGGCGCCGCCGGAGCGTCGCCGCCGGGGCACCGCCGCTGAAGCATCACCGCCGGAACACCGCCGCCCGGGCCGAGAACACCCGCCGGCCTTCCCCGACCCTGCCGAAAGGGGCCGATCCGCCATGCGCAGAACCCGAGCCGCCGCTGCCGCCGTCACCGCCTCCCTGCTCGCCGCCGCCGCCACCGCCTGCGGCGGCGGCACCGCGGACACCGGCGGCGGCTCCAACGCCGCCCCCAAGGAACTCACCTACTGGGCCTCCAACCAGGGCCCGGACCTCGCGGCGGACCAGGCGGCCCTCGGCCCGGAGCTGAAGAAGTTCGAGGAGCGGACCGGCATCAAGGTCAAGCTCGAAGTCGTCCCCTGGTCGGACCTGCTCAACCGGATCCTCGCCGCCACCGCCTCCGGCCAGGGCCCCGACGTCCTCAACATCGGCAACACCTGGTCCTCCTCCCTCCAGGCCACCGGCGCCCTGCTCCCGTGGAACGGCGAGAACTTCGCGGCGATCGGCGGCAAGGACCGCTTCGTGGAGTCGGCCATCGGCTCGGCGGGCGCCGCCGGCCAGGACCCGGCCGCCGTCCCGCTGTACTCGATGGCGTACGCGCTCTACTACAACAGGAAGATGTTCCAGGAGGCGGGCATAACGAAGCCCCCGGCCACCTGGGACGAGATGGTCACGACCGGGCAGCGGCTGTCCAAGGACGGCAAGTGGGCCCTCGGTGCCGAGGGCGCCAACCTCTCCAACAACATCCACCAGGCCTTCGTCCTCGCCAAGCAGCACGGCGCGGACTTCTTCGACGCGGCGGGCAAGCCCGCCTTCGACTCCCCGGGCGCCGTCGACGCCGTCAAGCAGTACGTCGACCTGATGGCCAAGGACAAGATCATCGCGCCGGGCAACGCCGAGTACGCCCAGAACCAGTCCCTCCAGGACTTCGCCAACGGCAAGACCGCCATGGTCCTGTGGCAGAGCGCCGCCTCCTCCTTCAAGAGCCACGGCATGAAGGAGGGCGACTGGGGAGTGGCCCCGGTCCCGGTGCCCGCGGGCGGCACGCCCGGCTCCGGCCCCGGCACCAACTCCATGGTCGCCGGCATCAACCTCGCCGTCTTCAAGAACACCGACAACATCGACGGCTCCCTCGCGTTCGTGAAGTTCATGACCAGCGACGACGAGCAGAGGATCCTCAACAAGACGTACGGCTCCATCCCGCCCGTCAAGGCCGCCCAGAGCGACCCCGCGTTCTCCACCGAGGACCTCACCGTGCTCCGCACCACCCTGGGCACCAGCGCCGCCCCGCTCCCGCAGGTCCCGCAGGAGTCCCAGTTCGAGACCGCCGTCGGCACCGCCGTCAAGGAGCTCTTCGCCGACGCCGCGGCGGGCCGCCCCGTCACCACCGAATCGGTCAAGGCCAAGCTCACCAAGGCCCAGCAGCAGATGGCGAGCTGAGTCCGGCCCGATGAGCCCCACGTACGCGCGCCTGCGCCGCGGTTCCCTCCCGTACCTCCTGCTCCTGCCCGCCCTCCTCCTCGAACTGCTCATCCACCTCGTCCCGATGGTGATGGGCATCCTGATGAGCTTCCGCCGGCTGACGCAGTTCTTCATCCGCGACTGGTCCCGCGCCCCCTGGACGGGCTGGGACAACTACGCACTCGTCCTCGACGTCAACCGGCCCGTCGGCGAAGCCCTCCTGCGCTCCTTCCTCACCACGTGCCTCTTCACCCTGCTCTCCGTCGCCCTATGCTGGCTGCTGGGCACCGCGGCGGCGGTGTTCATGCAGGAGGGATTCCGCGGCCGCGGCCTCCTGCGCGCCCTGTTCCTGGTCCCGTACGCCCTGCCCGTGTACGCGGCGGTCATCACCTGGGCGTTCATGTTCCAGCGGGACAACGGCCTGGTGAACCACCTCCTGCACGACCAACTCGGCCTGATCGACGGGGAGCACACCTTCTGGCTGCTGGGCGGCAACAGCTTCTGGGCCCTGCTGACCGTCTCCGTTTGGAAGGGCTGGCCGTTCGCCTTCCTCATCGTGACCGCCGCCCTCCAGAACATCCCCGGCGAGCTGTACGAGGCCGCCGCGCTGGACGGCGCCGGCATCTGGCAGCAGATCCGCCGGATCACTCTGCCCTCGGTCGGCGCGGTCAACCAGGTCCTGATCCTGGTGCTGTTCCTGTGGACCTTCAACGACTTCAACACGCCGTTCGTACTGTTCGGCAAGTCGGCCCCCGAGCCCGCCGACCTGATCTCCCTCCACATCTACCAATCCAGCTTCGTCACCTGGAACTTCGGCACCGGATCGGCCATGTCCGTCCTGCTGCTGCTCTTCCTGCTGCTGGTCACCGCCGGGTACCTGCTCGTCACGACCCGCGGAAGGAGGAAGGGGCATGCCTGACCACAGCAGGGGCAGCAGCACCGGCAACAGCAACAGCAACAGCAACAGCAACAGCAACAGCAGTAGCAGCGGCAGCGGCAGCCGCCGGTCCTCGCCGCTGGCCCCGCCCCTCACCTTCAGGGTGGTCCGCGCGCTCTTCCTCACCCTGCTCTCCGGCTTCGTCCTGCTGCCCGTCTACGTCATGGTCACCAGCTCCCTCAAGCCGCTCCAGGACGTCGCGGGCCGCTTCCGCTGGATCCCCAGCGGGCTCACCGTCCGCCCCTACATCGACATCTGGCACACCGTCCCGCTCGCCCGGTACTTCGTGAACTCCCTGATCGTGGCGGGCGCGGCCACCGCCGCCTCCGTCGTCATCGCCGTCTTCGCGGCCTACGCCGTCAGCCGCCACCGCTTCCGCGGCAAGCGCCTGTTCACCGTGACCGTCCTCTCCACCCAGATGTTCCCCGGGATCCTCTTCCTCCTCCCGCTGTTCCTGATCTTCGTGAACATCGGCAACGCCACCGGAATCGCCCTCTACGGCTCCCGCGGCGCGCTGATCCTCACGTACCTGACCTTCTCCCTCCCCTTCTCCATCTGGATGCTCATCGGGTACTTCGACTCGGTGCCCCGCGACCTCGACGAGGCGGCCACCGTCGACGGCTGCGGCCCGCTCGGCGCGCTGCTGCGCGTCGTGGTCCCGGCCGCCGTCCCCGGCATCGTCGCCGTCGCCGTGTACGCGTTCATGACCGCCTGGGGCGAGGTGCTCTTCGCCTCCGTCATGACGAACGACACCACCCGCACCCTCGCCGTCGGACTGCAGGGCTACTCCACGCAGACCGACGTCTACTGGAACCAGATCATGGCCGCCTCGCTCGTCGTCAGCATCCCCGTCGTCGCCGGATTCCTGCTGCTCCAGCGTTACTTGGTGGCCGGCCTCACGGCGGGAGCCGTCAAATGACCCGTTCGGCAGGAGCCGTCGCATGACCCTTTCCGGAACCCGTTTCGAAACCGGCGCGGAACTCGGCGCCATCGATCTCGCCGCCCTGCCCCGTGAGTTCGCCTGGGGCACCGCGACCTCCGCCTACCAGATCGAGGGCGCCGTAGCCGAGGACGGCCGCGCCCCCTCCATCTGGGACACCTTCTCCCGCACCCCGGGCGCCGTCGACGGCGGCCACACCGGCGACACCGCCTGCGACCACTACCACCGCTGGCGCGAGGACATCGCCCTGATGCGGGAGCTCGGCACCAACGCCTACCGGATGTCCGTCGCCTGGCCGCGCGTGGTCCCCGGCGGCGACGGCCCGGCCAACCCCAAGGGCCTCGCCTTCTACGACCGGCTCGTCGACGGCCTGCTCGCCGCCGGGATCACCCCCTCCGTCACCCTCTACCACTGGGACCTGCCCCAGGCACTCCAGGACCGCGGGGGCTGGCCCGAGCGGTCGACCGCCGAGCACTTCGCCGCGTACGCCGGGCTCGTCGCCGCCCGCCTCGGCGACCGGGTCACCCAGTGGGCCACCCTGAACGAGCCCCTGTGCTCGGCGTGGATCGGCCACCTGGAAGGGAGGATGGCCCCCGGCTGGACCGACCTGACCGCCGCCGTCCGCGCCTCGTACCACCTGCTGCTCGGCCACGGCCTCGCCACCCAGGCCGTACGGGCCGCGGCCCCCGGCGCCCAGATCGGCATCGTCAACAACCTCTCCACGATCGAGCCCGCCACCGACTCCGAAGCCGACCGGGCGGCGGCCCTGCGCATGGACGGCCACGTCAACCGCTGGTGGCTCGACCCGGTCCACGGCCGCGGCTTCCCCGCCGACATGCGCGAGGTCTACGCCGTCGACCTCCCCGAACGCCCCGGCGACCTGGCCGCCATCGCCGCCCCGCTCGACTGGACCGGCCTGAACTACTACTTCCCGCAGACGGTCACCGCCGATCCGGCCGGCCCCGCCCCGTACGCCCGCCAGATCGACCGGCCCGGCGCCGCGCGCACCGGCATGGACTGGGAGGTCGACGCGAACGGCCTGGAGATCCTGCTCATGCGGCTGACCGAGGAGTACGGGGCCCGGCGCATCCACGTCACCGAGAACGGCTCCTCGTACCACGACACCGTCGCCGCCGACGGCAGCGTCCACGACCCCGAGCGCGCCCGGTACCTGACCGGGCACCTGGCGGCCTGCGCCCGCGCCGCCCGCCGCGGCGCACCGCTGGCCGGCTACTACGCCTGGTCCCTCCTGGACAACTTCGAGTGGGCCTACGGCTATGACAAGCGCTTCGGCCTGGTCCGCGTCGACTACGCCACCCAGCGCCGCACGATCAAGACCAGCGGACGCCGCTACGCCGAGGTGATCGCCGCCCACCGGGCCCTGTGAGACCGCGGCTCCCCGCTGCTCCCCGCGCCGCGCCGTGCCCGCCCCGCTTCTCGGGGCGGGCACGGCCTTTCGTGATGGGATGGGAGACGGTGCTTCCACCAGCTCAGGCTCATGGCACAGGGAGAGGTCGGGTAGATGTCCGAGGACACCATGCGGGCGATGGCGTACGAGACGTACGGCGGGACGGAGGTGCTCACCGAGACCCGGCTGCCCATGCCCAAGCTGGCCCCCGGCGAGCTCCTCGTCCGGGTCAAGTGCGCCTCGGTCAACCCCGTCGACTGGAAGATCATGGCCGGCGGGCTCGACCCGCTGATGGACGTCATGTACCCGGTCGTCCCCGGCTGGGACGTCGCCGGCACGGTCGAGCGGGTCGGCATCGACACGCCCGAGTTCGCGGTCGGCGACGAGGTCATGGCGTACGCCCGCAAGGACTACGTGCACGGCGGGACCTTCGCCGAGTACGTCAGCGTGCCCGTACGGGCCGCGGCCGCCAAGCCCGCCTCACTGTCCTGGCAGGAGGCGGCCGGCCTGCCGCTGGCCGGACTCACCGCGTACCAGCTGCTCACCCGGCTCGCCACCGGCAAGGACGACACCGTCCTCATCCACGGGGCCGCGGGTGGGGTCGGGTCCTTCGGGGTGCAGCTCGCCCGCGCGCTGGGAGCCCGGGTCATCGGCACCGCTTCCCCGCGCAACCACGACCGGCTGCGCGAACTCGGCTGTGAACCCGTCGAGTACGGGGAGGGCCTGGTCGACCGGGTGCGCGCACTCGCGCCCGACGGGGTCACCGTCGCCGCGGACTTCGTCGGCGGCGTCCTCGACGTCACCCAGGCGGTCCTCGCCAAGGGCGGCCGGCACGCCTCCATCGCCGACCCCAGCGTGCTCGGCGCGGGAGGCCAGTGGATGTGGGTGCGGCCCGACGCCGAGGGCCTGGCCGAACTGGGCCGCCTCGCCGACAGCGGGCAGCTCACGGTCACCATCGCCGAGACGTTCCCCCTGTCGCAGCTCGCGCAGGCCTTCGAACTCAGCCAGACGGGCCGCACCGCCGGAAAGATCATCCTGGAGGTCTGACCGGTCCGTGCGGACGCGCGGACGCGCGGGGCGGCCCCCCGGCCGCCCCGCGCCGCACCGGCCTTCCGCGGTCAGGGGAAGGAGACGACCGTGGAGGGGGTCGTCGACGTTCCCGAGGTGGGTGCGCCGGTGGTGTTGATGACGTGCTCGTACTGCCCCTGGCCGCCGAGCGAGACGACGAGCAGGTCGTGGAACCTCACGCCCGGCTTCACCGGCGCCTGGAACCCGTGGTCCTGACGGATCGTCGGATCCACGTTGTAGTAGCAGTAGCTGCCCAGGCCCCAGCCCTCGTGGACGGTCACCGAGTCGGCCACCTTGTACGCGGCGTAGCCCTTGGTCGTGCCGTTCTGGACCGCCGCCTGGTTCGGGGCGTCGTACGCCTTCTCGTTCTGGAAGAAGACCGTGCGGCCGCGCTCGCCGTTCCACTGCACGTCGTACTTGTTGAAGTGCTCGACGAAGAGCCCGGTGGCCAGTACGTCGTCACCGTTCACGCGGAACCCGTAGTCGGCGCGGTTGGTCTCCCAGCCCACCCCGTCGCCGTGGTCGGCCCGCCAGATCCAGGTGTGGTCGACGATCGTGTCGTGGTTGTTGATCACCATGCCGACGGTGGCCTTGCCGGGGCCGGCGCCGCCGACCCGGATGAACACGTCCTGCACGGTCGTCGGGTTGCCGCCGTGGTCCGTCGTCGTGCCGGCCGGTCCGACCTCCAGCAGGCTCGGCGAGTTGACCGGCCCGGCGTCGATCAGGAAGCCGGCGAGCCGCACCCCGTCCACGTCGGCGACCCTCATCGCCGTCACCCCGGTGTCCGGGACGATCGTGGCCAGGCCGAGGCCCAGGACGACCGTGTCCGCGCGGTTCACCTGGAGGGTCTGGTCGAGGTGGTAGACGCCGGGGGTGAAGAGCAGCTGCAGGCCCTGGGCCAGCGCCTGGTTCATCGTCGCGGCGGTCGTGCCCGGCTTGACCAGGTAGAACCGGCTCAACGGGAGCGAGGTGCCCTGCGGCGCGCCGTTGCCCCACGAGGTGCCGCGCGCGTTCGCGCGCTTGGCCGGGACGAAGACCTTGTACTCGGTCCCGTCGAGGTAGAGGAACGGCTTCTCCCGGGAGACGGGAGTGGTGTCGAGCGTGGTGTACGGCGGGTTCGGGAAGGACTGGGCGGGCGCGCCCTGGACCCCGGAGAAGACCTGGTTCCAGACGCCGTTGCCCCAGCCGCCGATCGCGCTGTCGCGCGTGTACCACTGCTGCTGCGAGTAGTTGCCGACCTGGCCGTCGATCTTCGAGTCGGCGATGTAGCCGCCGGAGGCCCAGCCGAAGCCGTCGGGGGAGAGGTTGAGCCCGCCCTTGACGTGCATGCGGCGGAACGGCGCGGCCTGGGACACTGCCCAGCGGTCGGTGCCGTTCACGGGATTGAGCGCCAGGTTCTCGGCCGAACGCCAGAAGTTCTGGGTGGCGTTGCCGCCGAACCAGCCCGCGTCGACGGTCACGTCGCCGTTGATGGTGGTGTCGTCGGGGCTGAGGCCCAGGCCCGAGATGGAGGTGTAGAAGCCGATCTGGGCGTTGAGGCCGTTGTACGTGCCCGGCTTGAAGAGGAACTGGTAGCGGCCGGCGCCGAACTGGGCCGACTCCTGCTGCCGGAACACCTCGTCCAGCCTGGCCTGGATGTTCGGGGTCGACGGGTCGAAGACGATCACGTTGGGGCCGAGGTCGCCGCCGCCGGGGAGGGTGGGGCCGCCGCCGGAGGTGCCGAAGACCTGGAACTCGTAGAGGGAGTAGCCCCACTGGGTGGCGCGCTGGGTGCCGTACACGCGGACGTAGCGGGCGGTGCCGGTGATGTCGTGGGTGGTGACCCCGCCGGTGGCCGTGGTCGTGGAGTACGCGGTGCTCCAGCTGGTGCCGTCGGGGGACAGCTCGATCCGGTACGCCTTCGCGTACGCGGTCTCCCAGCGCAGTGCGACCTGGCTGAGCTGGGCGGGGGCGCCGAGGTCGACCTGGATCCACTGCGGGTCGGCGAACTGGCTCGACCAGCGGGTGCCGTTGTCGCCGTCGACGGCGGCGGTGGCGGGCGTGCCGGCGTTCTCCTGGCTGGAGGCGGTGGCGGGCCTGCCTTGGGACAGGAGGACGGGTGCGGCCTGGGCGGCGGTTCCCGGGAGGAGCACGAGGAGGGCCGCTATGAGCGCGGCGGCGAGGGCCGCCGCCGTCAGTCGCGGCGGATGGTCCGAGAGGCGTGGCATGGGGGGCTCTCCTGACGTCGTGGATCCGGGGGGATCGAAGCGTGAGTGAACTGCCCGCCATGGAGGCCGTCAAGGGTTTCAGCGTTCATGAAGTGAACGTCTGAGAGCGTGTCAATTGCTGGTGGTGCCTGTGAACTCGGAGTTTCTTCAATCCTTGTGAAAAGTGTTGACGAAAAAAGGTGGCGGCACTCCACTGAGACTCCTGGCCGCTCTGTCCCGCCTCACCCGCTGGGCGGGACGGAGCCTGGCCGTCTTCGGAGAGTGGCCCCGGGTGGAGGGTGAGGGCCGGCATGCGTTCGCTACTTGGCGCCATGGAGAGGGTGGTTCACCCGAGCGAGGGGACCGCTCCGCATTCCGCCCAGGTGACTTCGACGCCGGGGAGCTCGGCGGACCAGCGGTCCGCGAGCGCGGCGAGCCCGGCCGCGTCGGGCGGGGCAGCGCCGAGCCCGATCGCGTACCGGGCCGAGACGGGGGAGAGCGCGAACGGACGCGGCCAGGCGTGCGCGTCCCGGACACCGGCCTCCGCGAGGGCACCGAGCAGGGCGCGCATCCGGCCCCTGGCCCGGCCGAGGCGCTCCTCGAACTCCCGGGGTTCGTCGGCCCGTACGGTCACCACGGCCCATGCCGCGTGCCGGCGGTGCATCGGCGGGGCGGCGAGGGCGAGAGCGAAGGCGCGGTCGGGGACGAGGGGCTCGGCCTCGTCCTCCGTCTCCAGGAGTTCCCAGGTGCGGTAGAGCTCCCGAACCAGCAGATCGCGCAGGCCCGGGCCGACCTGGGCCGTGCAGCTGCGGACCGGCGTGGAGGGGGTGAGGACCGTGACGGGGTCGGGGCCGGGGTCGGGACCGGGCGTTGGAGCCGGAGCCGGGTGCGGATCCGGGGCCGGAAGTGTCAGGGCGATCGGGTCACGCCAGTCCCAGGCGGCCCAGGTCCCGAAGAACTCCCGGAGCAGGGCCGCGGGGGACGGGTCGGCGGCCTCCCGGACCGTACGAGCCGCCAGCACCGCCCAGGCCAGCCCCGGCAGTCCGCCGAACGGCGCCGAGTCCAGCCCCCGGGCGCGGGCCCACGCCTTGACCTCCCGGGCCAGCCGGACGAACTCCGCATGCCGCTCGGCGCCCACGAAGTCCCGTACGGCTTCGGCGTCGCTGACCGCGCTGAGCGCGACCGCGGCCGCCTCGCCGAGCTCCGCCCGCAACTCCACCGCCCGCGCCGGGTGTACCGCGCCCGTGGCGACGACCACCAGGTCCACGTCCCGCCCGGCCGCGCGCAGCCGCAGCCCCGGGACCCGCGCTCCGACGACCTCCCGCAGCCGCTCGGCCTCCGAAAGCGCCGCCGCGACCCGCCCCCGCACCCCCGCGATGCCGGCCGTACCCGGCAGGGCCGCGACCAGGTCGAGGTCCGCTCCGGGCAGGGCGCAGCCCATGCGGCGGGACCCGGCGAGGTGCACGACGCCGTCACCCAGCGCCTCCCCGATCCTGCCGGTGAGGGCGGCCGCCTGGGCTGCCTCGGCCGCCTCGGCCTCATGGGCCGGCGGTGCTTCCGGTGCGGTTTCCGGTTCCGGCACCCAGCGCCACGCGCCCGTGCCGAGTTCCACCGTCGCCCGGACCCGCATCGGTCCGTCCCCGCGCCGGGACAGCACCACGAGCTCCCCGACCCGGGCCGAAGTCCCGGCCCCGGCCCCGGCCCCCGCCCCGGTCCCGGATCCGCCGAGTCGCGCGGTGAACTCCGCCAGCGCACGCTGCGGATCCCGGCTGCGCCCCAGCGTCAGGTGCGGGGTGAAGCCGTCGCGCCCCCGGCACCCCGGGAACCGTTCGGCGAGCACCCGCCGCAGCTGCTGCCACGGCTGGTCGCCGGCGGCCGCCGGGTCCAGCCACAGCGTGGCGTCCTCCCGGTGCCCGAAGCTGTGCACCCCGGCCAGCCGGGCCGTGAACGGCGCCGCCTGCGCGGCCGCTTCGGCCAGCAGCGGCAGGGCCGCCTCGAACGAGGACTCCGGTACGAAGCCGAACAGCAGGTTCACGTGCGCTGGCCAGCGCCGGACCGCCGGGTCGTGCGCGCGGCGCAGCTCCTCGACCGCCGGATCGTGCGGCGGCAGCCAGGCCACCGCCGTCCGCGCGGTCGCCCGTACGTCGAGCACCGCGCGCCCGTCGACCCGCTCCCCGAACTCCACCACCGCCTCCACCCCGAAGTGGTCCGAGATGAACAGCCCCTCCGGACCCGGGGTGTCGCCCCGCAAGGCGGCCTCCCGCACCCGCGCCCCCGCCGAACGCAGCAGGACCCGGTCCAGCCGGCCGGGGCGCCCCGACAGCGAGCCCACCGCGGCCAGTGGATTGGCCACCGGATCGAAGGTCGGCGTGGCGTCCCGCGCCCCGTGCACCTCGGTCCAGGCGTCCCGCACGCCCAGCGCCGCCGCCGGCCCCTCCGGTCCGGAGCGTCCGTCGTTGAAGTCGCCGAGCAGCGCGGCGTCCGCCTCGATGGCGCTCAACCCCTCCGCGATTTTTGCCAGTTCGGTGCCGCGGCGCCCGGCGCCGTTCTCCGTGTGATCGCTCGTCAGATGGACGGAGGCCACGACGAGGGGGCCGCTCGCGGTGTCCACCGTCATCGCCGCGACCGCCTTGTGCGGTCCCAGCAGGTGCAGCCCCGCCTCCCGTACGGGCAGCCGGCTCAGCACCAGCAGCCCGCTCGCGGCGACGTCCTTGCCGCGCGGATCGGTGCCGACCGTGTACGCGGCGCGCACCCACGGCTGCGCCAACACCATGTCGAGCAGTGCAGGTTCGACCTCCTGGAGGGCGATCACATCGGCATCGGCGGCCGCCAGGTCGGCCAGCAGCATCGGCCTGCGCAGGGCGGTGTCGATATGCGGGGCGTCGTACCGGTCCCACAGCGTGTTCCAGGTCAGCAGCCTGACGCGCTGCGGTCCCGGCCGGGAGTCCGGTGGCACGGGACCGTTCTCGGCCGGGGCCTGCGCCGGCCGCCAGGCACCGCCGTCCGCCGGGTCCCATGCGTACGGGGTCCGGGCGGTGAAGAACGGGGCGCGCAGCAGCCGCGGTTCGCGGATCCGGCCGGCCCCGGTGGCGTCGATCCGGTCCACACCGCTCGCCCGGTCCCACACGAGCTCGCCGTCCGCCTCCACGAACAGCACCCGGTGCCAGGGGATGTCGCCGCCCGGTACGAAGGACGGCAGCGGGACCCGCTTCGGCGGCGCCCCGCGCTGGTGCAGCCCGAACACGAAGCGCGCGGGATCGAAGCGGGGATCCCAGCGGACCTGGTGGTAGAGCTCCTCACTGGTACGCATCAGCCGTCCTCGCCCACTGCCACTGCCACTGCCGCGGCCGCCGGCCCGGACGCCGACGCCGACGCCGACATCGACGCCGACGCCGACGCCGTCCCGGCCACGGTCCCGATGGTCCCCGCCGTGTCCTCCACCGTCCCGCCCGCCCCGATGTACCGGACGCGGTGCGCGGACCCGTGGCCCGGATACGGCGGGCTGAACCGGTGCAGCTGGGTGGTCAGTACCTCCGCCGGTACGGGATGGGGCCGCACGGCATTGCGCCGGACC
Source organism: Streptomyces sp. WM6372 (assembly GCF_001279655.1). Taxonomy (NCBI): domain Bacteria; kingdom Bacillati; phylum Actinomycetota; class Actinomycetes; order Kitasatosporales; family Streptomycetaceae; genus Streptomyces; species Streptomyces sp. WM6372. The sequence goes on from NZ_LGDB01000212.1 coordinate 55,711, forward strand.
AGCTCCGCCTCCTCGACCAGCACCACGGCCTGGGTGACCAGCGCGTCCCGGCGCCGCGCGACCGCACCTGCCAGGCCCCGCTGCTGCTCGGTGAGGGAGGTGGCGTCCCACACCACCGTGGACCCGGCTCCCGCCGCCGCGGCCAGCGCGGCGTCCAGCCGGTCCAGGCCCTCGCGCAGCACGTCGGCGTTGGACCGCTGGTCGGCCCGGGAACCCCGGGCGGTGCGCAGATCGTCCAGACTGATGTACGCGGCCACGCCCGGCAGGCTGCGGGCGTACGTGCTCTTCCCGCTGCCCGAGGGCCCGCAGAGCTGCACCAGCCGCGGGAAGCTGCCGTCCCGCCACCGCCAGGTCGCCGCCACCGCCTCCCCGGCGGTGGAGATCCCGCCCCGCCCGAACGCCTCCCGGGCCTCCGCCCAGCAGCGGTCCGCCGCGTCCGCGCCGAGACCCCCGAGGGCCTCCCGCAGCCCCGCGCGCAGCGGGCCCAGCGGATCGGGGCCGAGCAGCCCCGCCTCCTCGGCGCACAGCGCGGACCACTCGACGCACTCCCGCGCCGCGGCATCCGCCGCATGACCCGCGGCCGCCCCCGCGAGCGCGTGCAGCACCCCGAGATCGGCGGCGACGGCCATCCGGACCAGCCCGGCCCGCCGCCCCTCGTCCGGGAACGGCCGCTGGAGGTACGGGTAGAGCCCGACCAGGTCGGCGACCCGTCGGGCGAGCGGCATCCCGACCGGCCCCGCGGCCAGCCGCGCCGCGATCCGGGCCCGCGGCGCGCGGTGCAGTACGGCGGCCAGCACCCCGGCCAACCGGGCCTCGCCGGTGCGGCCCGACGCGTCGAGCCGGCCCGCCACCTCGGCGACGACCGGCCCCACCTCGGCGACGACCGGCCCCACCGCCGCGACGACCGGCTCGATCCCCGCGACGACCGGCCCGGCCCCGCCCTCGGGCGCGGACTCCAGGCCGAGGGCGGCCGCCAGCTGCGCCGCATCGGGCTCGGAGCCCGAACGCACCGCCCACAGCGGGGCCCGCGGACCGAGTCCATTCGGCACCACCTGCGCGTACATCCAGTGCGTGTCCGTCTGCACGTGGCCGCCCCGCACCCACTTGGCGACGCACCGCCCGAAGTCCGCCCGCGCGAACCCGGCCACCGTCCGTACGACGTACCCCTCCTGCCGCGTGGTGTCGAGCCGGAGCTTGCGCAGCGCGCGCTCGTCGAAGACGCCCCGCCAGAGCACGCGCGGGGTGGGCACCCCGAGGCCGTGCAGGAAGCTCACGGTCCGGTCCCAGTCCAGGCAGTGCTCGCCGTCCCACACCGAGAACCCGTAGAACCAGCCGTCGAGGTCCTCGTACGGGAGCGAGTGGCGGGCGTACAGGTTCTCCCCGCACACCCGCCACCCCACCGGTATGCCGGCGCCGATCCGGCTCTGGAGGCCCTTGACCCAGGCCCGCGAGGGGTGGTGGCCCGAATCCAGCGAGCGCGCGTGGAGACCGTCCGCGTACAGGGTGGTGTTCTCCCCGTCCAGCTTCTCGGTGACCACGACCTCGCGCCCGGCCAGCCCCGCGAGACCGGCGGCGCGCACGTCGTCCGCCGCCGCCCCGGGGGACCAGGGCAGGTGCGGGGTACGGGGGTAGTGCGCGCGCATGGCCGGCTCCAGCTCGACGACGGGATTCGTCGTCACTCTAGGTATCCGGAGCCGGGGCATCCAATCAATAACGCGGCCGCTCAAGGCCCCAAGGCCCCAAGGCCCCAAGGCCCCAGGGCCGCGGTGCCCCAGGGCCGCGGTGCCCCAGGGCCGCGGTGCCTCAGGGCCGCGGTGCCTCAGGGCCGGCGTCCGGCCCAGGCCACCAGCCGGTCGATGGCCGGGGCGTCGGGGTCCACGGTCACGACCTCGGCGAACGGGATCCGCCCGCCCCGGGTTTCGGCGGGCAGCGCACGACGTACGACGCCGATCACCCGCTCGATCAGGGCCGGGTCCCACTTCGGCTGCTGGCCGGTCGCCCGGGCCAGGTCCCAGGTGTGCACGGTGAGTTCGTGGGTGTACACGGCCGCGGCGGCCGCGCCCGGCAGGACGCCCATCGGAAGGCGCAGCTGCCGGCCGAGGATGCCGGGGTCGGCCCACACCTCCGCGACCTCGCGGGCGCCCGGCTCCCAGGCCGCCGCCCATCCGCCGTCGGCGATCTCGTCGGCGAAGGAGGGGACGCTGAACGGGTCTTCGCCCCGCCCGATCACCGAGATCCGGCGGACCACGGCGACGAGGTGGCTGGACAGCCGCCGGACGTCGAACTCGTCGCAGGGGGTCGCGGCGTCGTACTGCTCGGGCCGGACGGCGGCGAGGGTGCGGCCCGCCAGTTCGACGGCCGCGGCGAGGTCGAGCCGCGGGTCGAAGGAGGAGGCGACGACGGTGTCGGTACCGGTGGCCGTTGCGCCGGAGTCGGTGGAAGGGGTCTCGATGAGCTGCTCGATCTCGTTCATGTGCTCATCCTGTAATCCAAACTGGCCACCTTCTGGCCAGTTTCCCGAAGAGAATGAAACGGAACGGAAGAGACGGGAAAGACTCCGACCCGCGACGAGGAAAGAGGCACATGAGAGCCGACCGCTTGGTGGCGACCCTGCTGTTCCTCCAGGAGCGCGGCCGCGTCACCGTCCCCGAAGTGGCCGCCGAGCTGGAGGTGTCCGAGCGCACCGCGCGCCGCGATCTGGAAGCCCTGGCCGCGTCCGGCATCCCCGTCTACTCGCAGCGCGGCCGCGGCGGCGGCTGGTCCCTCGTCGGCGGGGCCCGTACCAACCTCACCGGCCTGACCACCGACGAGATACGGGCGCTCTTCCTCGTCACCGGGCCCCTGACGGCCACCCCCGAACTGCGCACCACCCTGCGCAAGCTGGTCCGGGCCCTGCCGCCCACCTTGCGCGCGGAGGCCGAGGCCGCCACCCGCGCCGGGGTCGTCGACGCCACGGACTGGTCCCGCAACGCCGTCACGGCCGATGCCGCCCACCGCTCCGCGCTCCAGGGCGCCGTCGTGGACGGGATCCGCGTCCGCCTCGGGTACGCGGGCGTGGGCAAACCGGCCGGCGTGCGTACGGTGGACCCCCTCGGGCTCGTCGCCAAGGCGGGGCGCGACTACCTGGTCGCCGGAACGGACAAGGGCCTGCGCACCTTCCGGCTCAGCCGGGTCACCTCCGTCGAGCCGACCGGCGAACCCGTGGTCCGGCCGCCCGACTTCGACCTCGCCACGGCCTGGCGTGCCCTGTCCGGGGCCTTCCAGGACGGCATGAACGCGGTGACCGCGCGGGTCCGCGTCCGCCCCGACAGGCTGGCCCTGCTGCAACGGCTCCTCGGCGGCCGGGTGCGCGTCGGCGGCCCGCTGCCCGACGGCTGGACCGAGGCGTGGGTCGACGGCCCGGCCGCCCAGGCACTGGCCGGCCACCTGGCGGGGCTGGGGGCGGGAGTCGAGGTCCTGGAGCCGCCCGAGGTACGGCAGTGGCTGGCCCGGCTCGGCGCCGAACTCACGGCGATGTACGCGGGGGAAGACGCCGGGCAGGCGGGGGAAGCGGGGCAGGCGGGGG